>CAMODS010000017.1 GCA_946611525.1 uncultured Lachnospiraceae bacterium
CAATGAGGAGAATTCCCTGAAGCTTTTACAGGAGGTTATGCCTGTATTAGAGGGGACGGATGACTATACCAATGATTCCCTTTTTGCCCTGTTAAAGGAGTTTGCCGATGCCCATGAGTACAAGACCGGCTACGTTATGTGGCCCATCCGTACCGCTCTTTCAGGTAAGCCCATGACACCTGCGGGAGCCACAGAGCTTTTGGAGCTTTTTGGCAAGGAGGAGTCCTTAAAGCGTTTAAATGATGCTATTGTAAAGCTTGGTTAATATTTAGTCACATCCCTGCAATTCTGTGGAAAGAGAGCGGGAAGGACATTTTTTGCTTGACGAATATCAAAAGAGGGCCGTAGAGCATATGGACGGTCCATGTCTTGTGATCGCCGGACCGGGATCGGGAAAGACAAAATGTATTGTGGAGAGGGTTTTTAATCTCATAAAAAACGGTACCCCTGCAGACAGGATCCTTGTGATCACCTTTACAAGGGAGGCTGCAGGGGAGATGGAGATGCGCTACATCAAGGACAGGGGCATCTCCGGTGTCCGTTTTTCTACGTTTCACAGTCTGTTTTATCACATATTGTCCGACAGGTACGGAAGTGAAAAGATAGCCCCCAAAACCCAAAAGGAAAAAGAAAACTTTTACGACAGGTTAGGGAAAAGCGTAAAGGAGCTTTTTTCAAAGGAGCCGGATGCTTTAAAAAAGTGGCGGGATCGTTTTTCGTATTTTCTTGTAGATGAGTATCAGGATATCAATGAAGAGCAGTTTGAGATCCTTATGCTTTTGGCCGGCGAAAAAAAGAACATCTATGCGGTGGGAGACGATGACCAGTCCATATACTCCTTCAGGGGTGCTTCGCCAAAGCTTATGCTTTCTTTTACAGACTATTTTTCCGACGCCGTGATCATTAAGCTTTTAAACAACTACCGAAGCACAAAGAGGATAGTGGAGGCATCAAAGCACCTTATCGCAAACAACAGCATGAGGTATGAAAAGAATATATCCGCTTATTCAAAGAGCTATGGGAGTCTTTATGTCTGTAAAATGGGTGATGATGTCACGGAGGCAGAGTTTATCCTGTCAAAGATCAAAAGTATACTTGACTCATCAAAGGAAAAGACAGTGGGAGTGCTCTTTAGGAACCGGTATCAGGGAGCCATCATAAAAGAACTTCTTTTGATGGAGCAGATACCATTTTATACAGGAGAAAAGCTTCCGGATATGCGTTCGGGTTTTGTGTTTAAGGATATTTGCGCCATGCTAAGCCTGTCCTATGAGAGGGGGAGTGCTGAGGACAAGCTTCGGGCAAAAAAGGCCTTTGGTGCGGACTATATAAACCATTTAAACATTTTAAAAAGAATTTCTCCCTATGCAGGAGTTAATTATCTTTTGAAGGGGGCAGGCTATTTAAGCTACCTTCATCGGCTTTCTCAGGGGAATGCGCTTTATGAGAAAGAGCTTTTACGAAATGCTGACTGGGTAAAGAGCAGATTTTTAAGTATTAAGGATAAAAATGCATTTTTTGAAATGACTGGAGATAGTGACGAAAGAGAAGCTCCCCGGACTGACAGCCGGGTGGGACTATACACTTTTCACGGTTCCAAGGGGTTAGAGTTTGATCACGTTTTCATCCCGGATGTAAACGAGGGCATCATGCCATCCCTAAAGTCCGGTGAGGATGCAATAGAGGAGGAGAGACGCATGTTTTATGTTGCGCTTACCCGGGCAAAAAAGTCCCTTACACTCATTACCGTGGACAGACGAAACAACAAAAAGATGTACCCGTCCAGATTCCTTGGAGAGATGCAAAATGACGAAGATATTAAGGATTATTAAGGTGGTTTTGGAAACTGAAAATCACCAAAATTTTTCCTGTCAAAATAGACTAAAAAGATTGAAAAAAAGTTAACAATCGGATATATTAGGAATAGTTCGATTTTTTACAGAATGGAGGGAAAAAGATGAGTAGTGGAAACGAAGGTTTGGCTACAACAAGACTGACATCTCTATTAGACGAGAACAGCTTTGTGGAACTGTCTTCCGGCGTGACTGCCAGGAGTACTGATTTCAATCAGGACCCCAGGGAGGTACCCGGTGACGGAGTAGTGACAGGATACGGACTTATAGACGAGCGCCTTGTGTTTGTATATAGCCAGGATCCCGGTGTGCTCGGCGGTACTATCGGCGAGATGCATGCCAGAAAGATCAGGGACGTATATGACAAGGCCATGAAGATGAGGGCACCTATCATCGGTCTTATCGATTGTTCAGGTGTGAGACTTACGGAATCCTTTGACAGTACCGAGAGCATCGGCGCTATCCTTGGTGCTTCCGTAGAGGCTGCAGGTGTTATCCCCCAGATTACGGCTGTTATGGGCCGCTGTGGTGGTGGCATGGCAGTACTTAATTCTCTTTCCGATTTTTCATTTATGAAAAAGGAAGCGGAGCTTTTTGTCAATTCTCCCGATGCCATTGAGGGCAACAAGGAGAACACAGCATCTGCCGAGTTCCAGTATGAGGCAGGCAATGTTGACATGATCGGCTCCGAGGATGAGATCATGGAGGGTATCCGTGAGCTTATCGGTGTTCTTCCTTCAGCCGGAGGAGAGGGCGGCTTTATGGACGAGTTCTCGGATGATATCAATCGTGCATCCGTAGATCTTGATACAAAGCGTGACAAGGTTTGTGATATTGCAGCAGAGCTTTCCGATGATCACCTTTTCATCGAGACCAAGGGTGGCTTTACCGGATGCATGACCACTGGCTTTATAAAGCTTATGGGCACTACAGTCGGTGTTATCGGCAACGAAAAGGACTGCCTTTGCGCTTTAGGCTGTGCCAAGGCTGCTGATTTTGTCAGATTCCTTGATGCATTTGATATCCCTCTTTTATCGCTTACCGATGTCAGCGGTTACAAGGCCAGTGCTTTCAATGAGGAGAGGCTTCCCCGTGCACTTGCAAAGATGGTTTCCGCTATCGCAGAGGCTGATATTCCAAAGATCAATCTTATCACACGTTCTGCCGGCTCCACAGCTTATCTGATGATGAATTCCAAGGCTATCGGTGCTGACCTTACTTATGCATTCCCGGATGCCGATGTAAGCGTTATGGATCCCGCTCTTGCAGGCCCTATCATCGCAGGCGATTCCGGTGATGCCGCTGCCTGTGCTGATGAGTATGCAGCTTCACAGGCAGGACTTTCCAACGCACTTCGCCGTGGAATGGTTGATCGTGTTGTTGATTTTGCAGATGCCAGAAAGTATCTCATTGCAGGATTCGATATGCTTTTTGAAAAGGATATGTATATATACAAAAAGCACGGTACAAAGTAGAGGGGGCGCATATGAAAAAGAAGTTATTATTTTTCACCTGCTGTATCCTTTGCATGTTTCTGCTTACAGCCTGCGGCGGCGCCAAGGTCGAGGAAGAGATGTACGGCGATATGACCGCTGCCGACCTTGAACAGCGGGCAATTGGACTTGCAGACGAGCTTACATCCATGAACTCCCAGGATGTGATCCAGGCACAGCTTTACTACTCCATGTATGGTAGCCAGGAGGAAAACGGAGAGTTGTTTTCCGCACTTTTGGATGACTGGACTGAGGTGGTTACTACCTGCGGAGAGTTCCAGGGATATGGCGATTTTTCAGTAGAAAAGAGCGGCAAGACCGTTACGGCAAAGCTTCCCATCAACTATTCCAAGCGTGATGCGGAGCTGGTATTCGTATATAATGCCCATGACATGACTCTTACAGCAGTCAATGCCAATATGATCTACACCACAGGTGAGATCATGAAAAAGGCCGGACTCAATACTGTTATGGGTATTGGCACGGTGTTTGTCATTCTGATATTGATCTCTGTTTTGATAAGCTGCTTTTCCATCATTCCCAAGCTGGAAGAGAGCTTTAACAAAAAGGAGGAGCCTGTGGTTGCTTCTCCCGAGAATCTTGAGCAGATCAGATCAGAGGAAGCTAATGAGGACGAGGGCGAGCTTATCGCGGTTATAGCAGCCGCAATTGCAGCCAGCACAGGGACATCAACAGATTCCTTCGTGGTTCGTTCCATCAGAAGGATATAAGGAGGATTAAAAATGAAAAACTATACAATTACAGTAAACGGTACCGCATATGATGTTACGGTAGAGGAAAAGGGCGGATCATCCGCACCTGTTTCTTCCGCACCCAAGGCTGCCGCTGCTCCCAAGAAGGCTGCAGCACCTGCCGGTGGCGCAGGTTCCGTTAAGATTGAGGCCGGTGCAGCCGGTAAGGTATTCAAGATCGCTGCCCAGGCAGGCGCATCTGTCAAGAAGGGCGACACCGTTGTGGTATTAGAGGTCATGAAGATGGAGACCCCTGTTGTTGCACCTGTTGATGGTGTAGTAAAGAGCATCAATGTCCAGGAGGGAACTTCTATAGAGGCAGGCGCACTGCTTGCTACTATGGACGAAGCATAAGTTTAGGAGGAGCATTTTATGAGTTATGTTGCGGAGACAATGGGAAATCTCCTCCACCAGACGGCATTTTTCAATCTGACGGTTGGAAACTATATCATGATCCTTGTGGCATGCGTTTTCTTATATCTTGCCATTGCCAAGGGTTATGAGCCTCTGCTTTTGGTTCCCATTGCATTTGGTATGCTGCTTGTCAATATCTATCCTGATATTATGGCAGCGCCGGAGGAGACGAGTAACGGGGTAGGAGGACTTTTGTATTATTTCTTCTCCCTGGATGAGTGGTCGATCTTACCCTCACTTATCTTTCTCGGGGTTGGGGCGATGACGGACTTTGGACCGCTTATTGCAAACCCCATCAGCTTCCTTTTGGGAGCTGCAGCCCAGATAGGTATTTTTACGGCTTACCTTCTGGCTATTCTTTTCGGTTTCAATGATGAGGCTGCTGCCGCGGTTTCTATCATAGGTGGAGCTGACGGTCCTACATCCATCTTTTTGGCAGGTAAGCTGGGACAGAGCCAGCTTATGGGACCCATAGCAGTGGCGGCATATTCATATATGTCACTGGTGCCTATTATACAGCCGCCTATCATGAAGCTTTTTACTACAAAGGAAGAGCGTGCCATCAAGATGGAGAACTTAAGACCTGTTTCCAAGCTTGAGCGCATTCTTTTCCCTATCATCGTTACCATAGTTGTCTGCCTGCTTCTTCCCACTACGGCACCCCTTGTTGGTATGCTGATGCTGGGCAATCTCTTCCGTGAGTCGGGAGTGGTAAGACAGCTTACGGATACAGCCAGCAATGCACTTATGTACATCGTTGTCATCCTGCTTGGTACATCGGTAGGCGCTTCCACCAGTGCGGAGGCCTTCCTTAATGTCACTACCCTTAAGATCGTGGCTTTGGGACTTGTGGCTTTTGCCTTTGGTACCGCGGGAGGCGTGCTTTTCGGCAAGCTTTTATGTCATCTGACCCACGGCAAGATCAATCCTCTTATCGGATCTGCCGGTGTGTCTGCGGTGCCTATGGCGGCCCGTGTATCCCAGAAGGTTGGTGCCGAGGAGGATCCTACCAACTTCCTGCTGATGCATGCCATGGGACCTAACGTTGCCGGAGTTATCGGTACTGCAGTAGCAGCGGGTATGTTCATGGCCATGTTCGGTGTATGAATGTTCTCGATAAAAATTCAGACGGACAAATTTATTTGTCCGGATGTATTTTTATCAGAGAACTTCGCAGCGATGAGGAAGTAGCCCGACAGGGCGAATTCCGAATTGCTGCAGGATCTCGGGAGTGCGAAGCACGGAGAGATCCGTATTCATACTACGAATCAAAAATATTTTTATGAAAGGAGAACACTAATGGGTGTTAAGATAACAGAAACAGTTTTGCGCGATGCACATCAGTCTCTTATAGCTACCCGCATGACTACCGAGCAGATGCTGCCCATCGTGGACAAGATGGACCAGGTTGGCTATAACGCAGTGGAGTGCTGGGGAGGCGCTACCTTTGATGCATGCCTGCGCTTTTTAAAAGAGGATCCCTGGGTACGTCTTAGAAAGCTGCGTGATGGTTTTAAAAACACAAAGCTTCAGATGCTTTTCAGAGGTCAGAACATCTTAGGTTACAAGCCCTATGCAGATGACGTGGTTGAGTACTTTGTTCAAAAGTCTCTTGCCAACGGCATAGATATCATCAGGATCTTTGACTGCTTAAACGATATCAGAAACCTTGAGACAGCTGTTAAGGCATGTAACAGGGAAAAGGGACATGCACAGGTGGCTTTGTCCTACACTCTCGGTGATGCGTACACATTAGAATACTGGATGGATATGGCAAAGCGTATCGAGGATATGGGTGCTGATTCCATTTGTATCAAGGATATGGCAGGACTTCTGGTCCCCAAGGCTGCCGATGAGCTTGTTCGTGCTCTTAAGTCCGCTACCAAGCTTCCTATCGAGCTTCATACCCACTACACCTCTGGTGTGGCTTCCATGACTCTTATGAAGGCTGTAGAAGCAGGCTGCGACATCATCGACACAGCCATGTCACCCTTCGCACTGGGTACATCCCAGCCTGCTACAGAGGTTATGGTTGAGGCCTTTAAGGGTACCGAGTATGATACAGGTCTTGATCTTAAGCTTTTATGCGAGATCGGAGAGTACTTTGCTCCCATCCGCCAGGAGTGCCTTGATTCCGGTCTTATGAACCCCAAGGTACTTGGAGTCAACATCAAGACTCTTCAGTATCAGGTTCCCGGCGGTATGCTTTCAAACCTGCTTTCCCAGCTTAAAGAGCAGGGCAAGGAAGATAAGTTTAATGAGGTGCTTGAGGAGGTTCCCCGCGTGCGTAAGGACCTTGGCGAGCCGCCTTTGGTTACACCTTCATCCCAGATCGTTGGTACCCAGGCCGTGTTTAATGTACTGATGGGTGAGCGCTACAAGGTTGCTACCAACGAGACCAAGGACATCCTGTTAGGTAAGTATGGTCAGACAGTAAAGCCCTTCAACCCCGAGGTCGTTGACAAGGTTTTGGGCGAGGATAAAAAGAATGCAATTTCCTGCAGACCTGCTGATCTTATAGAGCCTCAGCTTAAGTCTATCGAGGAGGAGATGAAGCAGTGGAAACAGCAGGATGAGGACGTGCTTTCTTATGCGCTTTTCCCTCAGGTTGCAACTGATTTCTTCAAGTATCGTCAGGCGCAGCAGACAGGTGTGGATCCTGCCAAAGCAGACACGGAAAACAAGGCTTATCCGGTATAAAATACACTGTGTCCGTTTTGTGACCATTGGTGTGATATAGTAAATAAGGTTGTGGAGAACATCCACGATTTGACATATTTTCGTTCATAGGAGATTGCTCCTTGACGGAATTGTGTTCCATATTTCCTCAATATGAAAGGGAGCGGCTTGCCGCTTCCTTTCGTTTTATGATATACTTATGGGTAATGGGAGGAGAGAGAATATGGCAGATTTAAGACCCGTCAGCGGATTTTTGTTTTCAAATACAGAGGAGATCAATGCCGCAAAGAAGGAAGCCAAGGCAGTACAGTATCTTGAGGAACGTTTAAAGGGCAGGACACCTGAAGCTGCAAGGAGTATGTATGAACAGATCTTAAGTCAGGGACTTTTTCATACCGCTGTCGGTTACTCTTTTTTAAAGGAGCTTCAGGATAGCCTCATTGCCAGCGGTATGACAGAGGTTTCACCGATACCTGTGGACAATGTGGTAATTAAACAGGCTGAGGCGGCTCCATTGCCTGATGCAGGAAGCGCTCCCAATCCCAGACTTGAAAAAAAGCTTAAAAACCTGTCTTCACAGCTTTCAACCATGAGGATTGTAGCTGTTGTGTGTATAGTTATGGTCATATCTATGTTTGCCATTACACTTACATCAAAGTCTCCCACGATCCTGGATTATGAAACCAAGATTTTAGACAAATATGCCACATGGGAGCAGGAACTTACCGAGAGGGAGGCGGCGGTTTCCGCAAGGGAAGCAGATCTCGGGATAGTCCGGTGAACCCCGGACTTAATAGGAGTATTTATGAGTCAGAAGATTTTAGTTGTAGATGATGAGATGCGGCTTCGAAAGCTGGTTCACGACTTTTTGGTTCGGGCAGATTATGAGGTTATAGAGGCAGCTGACGGGCAGGAAGCCTTAAATATATTTTATGCCAACAGTGACCTTTCACTTATCATTTTAGATGTGATGATGCCGAAAAAAAACGGCTACGAAGTCCTTACTGAGATCAGGCAGGAGTCCAATATCCCTGTTATCATGCTGACAGCAAAGGGTGAAGAGGATGATGAGCTAAAAGGCTTTTCATCCGGTGCGGACGAGTATATTTCTAAGCCATTTTCTCCAAAGGTTTTGGTTGCCCGGGTGCAGGCGGTCTTAAAAAGAGCCGGAGGTTCTCTGGCTTCCGAGGATTCTGTTATTTCCATTGGAGGCATCGATCTTTCCGTGGATGCCCATGAGGTGCATATAGACGGTAAGAGGATAGAGCTTTCTGTCAAAGAATTTGAGCTTTTGGAATACTTTATTAAAAATCGGGGACTTGCTCTTTCCCGTGAAAAGATATTAAGCTCAGTCTGGGATTACGATTATTTTGGGGACGCCAGGACCATAGATACCCATGTGAAAAAGCTACGCAGCAAGATGGGTGACAAGGGATCCTACATCAAGACCATCTGGGGTATGGGGTATAAATTTGAGATCGAAGAATAGAAGTATCAGAAAGAGGATAGCCACAGCCATTATAGGCGTGGTGATCGGTGTTATTGCCTTAGTCTGTATTCTAAATACCACACTTTTGGGTTTTTTCTATACACTCCACAAGACCGACAAAATGATAAAAGCATACAATGTGATAGATTCCGGTGCCAAAAGCTCAAAGCTCTACGATGAAAGCTTCGAGCTTACGCTTGAAAAGCTGGCAAGCAATGAGAATCTGTCTTTTTTGGTTATGACTGCCGACGGTACCGTGATAATCTCCAGTCAGGATCACATCGACTTTTTGTTAAGCCAGATGTATATGACCATGCTTGGAGAAAACGATGACAGCTTCTGGGGCAGTGAAGAGACGGAAAACTACAGCATAAAAAGGATCCGGGACGACAGATTCGGTGAGGATTACCTTGTGCTTTGGGGCACACTTTCTGACGGAAATATCATCATGATGCGTACTGCAGTGGCAGGCATGAAGGAAAGTGCCTTAGTCACAAACAGATTTATTTTGGTTGTTGGCCTTTTAGCTATTGGTGTGGCCGGGCTCGTGGCGTTTTTCCTCTCCAGGGTTATGGAGCGTACCATTCAGGAGCTTACTGATGAAAATGAAAAGCTGGCAAGGGACATTGAGCTTAAAGAAGAGTCCGAGAAGATGCGAAAGGAGTTTATAAGCAACGTATCCCATGAATTGAAGACTCCCATTGCCGTGATCCAGGGTTATGCTGAGGGGCTGGCCGATGACGTGGCAGACGATCCCGAAAGCCGTAAATACTATGCCGATGTCATAGTGGATGAGGCATCAAAGATGAATACCATGGTGCGTCAGCTTTTGGCTCTCAATCAGCTTGAGTATGGCGAAAACAATATGAATCCTGAAAGAGTTTACTTGAATGAGCTGATATCATCGGTTGTCAGTGCCAACGAGATCCTGGCATCACAAAACAATGTTACGATAAAGGTGCCGGACTTTGAAGACACCTATGTATTGACAGACGAGTTTTTTACGGAGCAGGTTTTGACCAATTACCTTACCAATGCCATCCACTATGCCAAAAACGAAAAGGTCATAAGCATAAAGGTGACAGATCAGGATAAGGATGTAAGGGTGAGTGTATTTAATACCGGAGACCCGATCCCTGCTGATGCTTTGGATCATATCTGGGAGAAGTTTTACAAGGTGGATGCTGCCAGGACCAGAGAGTATGGGGGTAGCGGCATAGGTCTTTCTGTGGTAAAAGCTGTGATGGACAGCCTTAAAAAAGAATGTGGCGTTAAGAATTTTGACAACGGGGTGGAATTCTGGTTTGAGCTGGATAAATACGAGGCCTTACAGTAAATGTTTCACAAAATAATGTTGAATAATAAACCGAGAAATGATACCATATTATCATGAATTCAGCTAAACGAAAAAAGATCATATTTCTTTGTCTGACGATAATCTGCGGGCTGGTCTTTGGAGGATGCGCCCATGTCTATGAGCTTTCCGAGGAGGATGAAAAGCAGATCGCGATATATTGCGCCCGTGCCACGTCCAAATACAACAGGACTCTTCAGCAGGGAGCTGTCAATGTACGTGAAGATACTTCCGAAGAGGGTGCCACTACCAAAAGCAGGATATTTGATGATGTGACAGCCAGCGACAGCATAGGCTTTGATGAGGATGTCAGTGATGTGGATGGAGGAGACGATATCAGTGATATTCCCGAGCCCATATCCGGTGATACAGGAGATATCGGTGATACGAATATCCCGGACATTGATGATATGGATACAGACGGCGAGTCGGAAGCGCTTATCAGCAAAAATGCCCCAGGCCTTGGACATGCTTTGGGTATGCCTGAGCTTAAGTTTTCTTTTGTTAAGGCTCAGGACGTCACCAACTACAGTTTTGACGGATATTTTGATCTTTCACCGTCTGCAGGCAACCATTTTCTGGTACTTGAGTTCAAGGTTAAAAACACCTCCGATGAAGACATCGAGCTTAATATTCCTAACATGGGTGTTTCCTTCAGGGCTACAGTGGACGGTGCAGCCAATACCTCGGACAGGACCATTTTACTTAACGATTTAAGCAGCTTTAACGGTACCATAAAGGCACATAAAAAGCAGAACATGGTGCTTTTATTCCAATTTGGTCCGGAGTACTTAAAAGATCTTAGTAACGTAAAATTACAGGTCATATCCGGTGAGGAAAAGACGCTGGTAGAAATGCGTTAAATAGTTGATTTTCAAAGATGATTTGATTATAATTAAGTAAGTTATGGTAGTTTCTCGGGGGTTTTACCGGGTTTACTATAGAATTACTGGGAGGAGAATGTATGGATACTAATATTTTGTTGGAGTCCGGCACCAATGAACTGGAGATACTTGAGTTCAAGGTTGCGGACAATTATTACGGGATCAACGTTGCAAAGATCCGTGAGATTCTTACTTATCAGCATGTTACACCGGTTCCCAATGCCCATCCTTTTGTAGAGGGTATATTTATGCCGAGAGACACCATGATATCTGTTATCAATCTTCGTCGTTGTCTTGGTTACGAGGACGATCCCAATATCGTGGGACTTTTCTTCATTACAAATTTCAACAACCTCAATACAGCATTCCATGTTGACGAGGTTTTAGGTATCCACCGTGTATCCTGGGAAGATATCAATACTCCTGACGGTACGATCCAGTCTGATGACAATGGCGTATCCACCGGTGTTTTAAAGCTTGAGGATCGTCTGGTAGTTATTCTTGACTTTGAGAAGATCGTATCCGGCATTAATCCTGAGACCGGACTTAAGGTTTCTGATATGGACGGATATGAGCAGCGTGACAGGAGCAAGTCACCCATTGTTTTGGCTGAGGATTCAGCACTTCTTTCCAAGCTCATTGTTGAATGTCTTAAGAAGGCAGGCTATACCAACCTTATCATCAACGACAATGGTCAAAAGGCTTGGGATTACCTGTGTGAGCGTGAGAAGAACGGCACTGTGCTTCAGGATGTTCACTGTATCATCACTGATATCGAGATGCCTCAGATGGACGGTCACAGACTCACAAAGCTTGTAAAGAGCAACGACACCATGAAGAACATTCCTGTTATCATCTTCTCGTCCCTTATCAATGAGGAGATCAGACGTAAGGGTGAGTCACTTGGAGCCGATGCACAGCTTACCAAGCCCGAGATCGGCAAGCTTGTTGCAGCTGTAGATGAATTAGTTGATAAATACGAGCACAGCCGCAAGTAAATGGCGTATTTGATTCCTTGGGGGATGTGATATCTTCACATCCCCTTTATTAATACCTGCGAGGTTAATGAAAGCGAGCGGAGCGAAGCTTGAATTTAGCGAGCAAGTGTTTCGCTATTATCTCGCTTAGAGAACGAAGTGAACTTAGTAAACGGAGGTTTGCCGGTGGCAAATTCTGAAGATTATCTTGATGGACTGCTAGATTCCATTACAAAAGCTAAAACTGATAATGATAATGCTGCTGCATCAGAACTGCGCGACAGGGATATGAGGGTTAAAAACCGCACCCGTATCAGTGCAGATGATGATTTTCTTGAAGCCAGCGGCTTATCCGGCTATGAGCCTTCTGATCACAGATCCCGCAGGAATCTCCGGGGTCTTTTCGGTGATTCCGAGCTTTTGGATGGTGTTGATCTGGATGGAGATCTGGTGGATGATGACGAGTTTTTAAAAGAATTCGAGGAAGGGATTTCTGAGGAGGATCTTGAATTTGCAAAGGCTTTAGAGGGTGATACGGATCCTTATGATGGGTTTATGTCCACTGTTCAGGATACTGTATCAAAGGAACGAAAAAAGGCCTCCAACCTTGAAGATTTTTCTTTGGATGCTCTCTCCGATGATCTTACGAATGATGACGTGCCTGATGATCTTGATGCTGTCGGGGATTTGGATGCTGCCGTGGAGCCTGACACTTCAGGTGATGATGATATGGGATCCGTGGAGGATGATATAGCAGCCATCCAGGATATTTTGGGTGATGATAGTGATATCTCGGAGTCAGATGATACGTCTGCACCGAAAGTACAGCCAAAAGCAGATGCAGATTCGTCTTCCAATAATGTTCCTACGTCAGGTGTAGATGAAGCTATACCTGAGATGGAGGCCATGCCCGAGCTCGATGGTATGCCTGAGATGGAAGCTGTGCCTGAGATGGAGCCTATGCCGGAGGTTAATGATTTGCCTTCGATGGAGACTTCTTTTGATTCATCTCCAGATGTCG
>CAMODS010000018.1 GCA_946611525.1 uncultured Lachnospiraceae bacterium
TCGTTCCCAACAGCACAGGTGCTGCAAAGGCTATCGGTCTTGTTATCCCTGAGCTCAATGGCAAGCTTATCGGTTCTGCTCAGCGTGTTCCTACACCTACAGGTTCCACAACCATCCTTACAGCTGTAGTTAACAAGGCTGACGTTACTGTTGAGGGAATCAACGCTGCTATGAAGGCTGCTTCTAATGAGTCCTTCGGATACAATGAGGACGAGATCGTTTCCTCAGACGTTATCGGCATGAGATTCGGTTCACTCTTTGATGCTACACAGACCATGGTTTCAAAGATTTCCGATGATCAGTATGAGGTTCAGGTTGTTTCATGGTATGACAACGAGAACAGCTACACATCTCAGATGGTACGTACTATCAAGTACTTCTCAGAGCTTGCATAATTTTGACATATTCTGTTAAAGGACGATTTATGGGGTCCGGTCTTTATTGGACCGGACTCCTTTTATCTGTAATCATTGGTTATAAAAGGAGGGTTTATAATGGGACTCAATAAAAAGACAGTTGATGATATCAACGTAAGCGGAAAGCGCGTACTCTGCCGTTGCGATTTCAATGTACCTTTGATCGACGGTAAGATCACAGACGAGAATCGTCTTGTGGCTGCGCTTCCCACCATCAAAAAGCTTATTGCCGATGGCGGCAAGGTAATCCTTTGCTCGCATCTCGGCAAGGTTAAGACAGAAGAGGACAAGGTATCCAAGACCCTTGCTCCCGTTGCAAAGAGGCTTTCTGAGCTTTTGGACAAAGAAGTTAAGTTTGTTCCTTCACCTGTAGTTGTGGACGATACAGTCCGCGCAGCAGTAGATGCTATGGCTGACGGCGATGTTATCCTTTTGGAGAATACCCGTTTCCGTCCTGAGGAGACCAAAAACGGCGAGGAGTTCTCCAAGGATCTGGCATCCATCTGTGATGTATTTGTAAATGATGCTTTCGGTACTGCACATCGTGCACATTGCTCAAATGTTGGTGTGGCAGGACTTGTTGATACAGCAGTAGTTGGATATCTTATGCAAAAAGAGATCGATTTCCTCGGTAATGCAGTTGAGAATCCCAACCGTCCCTTCGTTGCCATCCTCGGCGGCGCTAAGGTTGCAGACAAGCTCAACGTTATCAATAACCTCCTTGAGAAGTGCGATACACTCATCATCGGCGGCGGTATGGCATATACCTTCTTAAAGGCTCAGGGCAAGGAGATCGGGCTTTCACTTTGCGATGACTCCAAGATCGATTATTGTAAGGAGATGATGGAAAAGGCCGAAAAGCTTGGTAAGAAGATCCTTCTTCCTGTTGATGCCGTTACCATCACTGATTTCCCCAATCCTATCGACGGACCTGTAGAGACAGAAGTTTTCGATGCAGACAGCATGCCTGATGACAGAGAGGGCTGCGATATCGGACCTAAGTCTGCCGAGATGTTTGCAAACGAGGTTAAGGGTGCAAAGACTGTTGTCTGGAACGGACCCATGGGTGTATTCGAGAATCCCACTCTTGCAGCAGGCACACTTGCTGTAGCAAAGGCCCTTGCTGAGACAGATGCCACCACCATCATCGGCGGAGGAGATTCTGCAGCAGCAGTTAACCAGATGGGCTTTGGTGACAAGATGAGCCACATCTCCACCGGCGGCGGCGCTTCCCTTGAGTTTTTAGAGGGCAAGGCTCTTCCCGGCGTAGAGGCTGCAAACGAAAAGTAAGAGATTCTTCGGGCTTCGCCCTCAGAATGACAGGCTTTCAATGTCACTCTGAGCGAAGCGAAGAGTCTATATATTTACAGTGTGCGAAAGGATGTGTATTTGCACATCCTAAAGCGGATAATAAAGGAGAAAAGAAATGGCAAGAAGAAAGATAGTAGCAGGAAACTGGAAGATGAACAAGACTCCTTCCGAGGCAAAGGCACTTTGCGAGGAGCTTCTTCCCCTGGTAAAAAGTGATGACGTAGATGTTGTTTTCTGTGTACCCGCAGTTGACATCACTACAGTAGTAGAGGCAGTTAAGGGCTCCAATGTAAAGGTTGGTGCTGAGAATATGTACTTCGAGGATTCCGGAGCATACACAGGCGAGGTTTCCGCAAAGATGCTTTTGGACGCAGGAGTAGAGTATGTTATCCTTGGACACTCCGAGAGACGTGAGTACTTCAAGGAGGATGATGAGCTTCTCAATAAAAAGGTTAAGAAGGCTTTTGCCGAGGGACTTACCCCTATCCTTTGCTGCGGCGAGACCTTAGAGCAGCGTGAGATGGGTGTGACTATCGACTGGATCCGTCTTCAGATCAAGTCTGATCTTTGCGGCGTTCCCGCAGATGATGTAAAGAAGCTGGTTATTGCTTACGAGCCTATCTGGGCTATCGGTACTGGCAAGACCGCTACATCCGATCAGGCAGAGGAGGTCTGCAAGGCTATCCGTGACTGCATCGGTGAGATGTATGACGCTGCTACAGCTGAGGCTGTTCGTATCCAGTACGGCGGATCTGTTAATGCAGGCAATGCAGCAGAGCTTTTTGCAAAGCCCGACATCGACGGTGGTCTGGTAGGCGGTGCCAGCTTAAAGGCTGACTTCGGCAGCATCGTTAATTACTAATATTTACAGTTTATCTTTTAATTTAGGAGCTTTTGATGAGCAAGGTTGCTATTCTGACAGATACAAATAGCGGGCTTTGTCCCGATGACGAAAAGAAGCTGGGCATCTTCGTGATGCCCATGCCCATGTATATTGATGACACTCAGTATTATGAGTACGTGGATATTGACAAGCCCACTTTCTTTGATATGCTTGAGACGGCAGAGCATGTGACTACATCCATGCCGGCCAACGGAGATCTGATGGATAAGCTTGATGAGCTTTTAGAGGATCATGATGAGGTGGTCTATATCCCTATGTCCAGCGGTCTTTCGTCCAGCTGTTCCACGGCGTACATGATTGCTGACGATTATGATGGTAAGGTTCATGTTGTGGATAACCAGCGTATTTCCGTGACCATGAGGCTTTCGGTCATGGAGGCCAAGGCTCTGGCAGATCAGGGTAAGTCCGGTGCTGAGATCCGTGAGTATCTTGAGGAGCACAAGATGGAATCCACCATCTATATTATGGTTGATACCCTGAAGTACCTTAAAAAAGGTGGCAGGCTTACACCTGCCGTTGCAGCTTTAGGTACTTTGCTTCGTATCAAACCGGTGCTTCAGATCCAGGGCGAAAAGCTTGATACGTTTGCAAAGGCACGTACCATAAGACATGCCAAGGACACGATGCTGGATGCTATCGAAAACGATCTTGCACACAGATTTGGATCAGCAAGCGGAGAGGGATGTGTCATATCCATCTCCCATACACAAAATGAAGAGGAGGCTTTGGCTTTCAAGGCTGAGGCAGAGGCGCGTTTCCCCGGACATATTATCCAGATAGATCCGCTTCCTCTTTCCATTTCGTGCCATATTGGGCCGGGAGCACTGGCCATTACGGCATCAAAGAGCTTTTTAGACAGTTTTTGATCAGGAGGAACACATGGTAAAAGCAGTTGTAGGCGCCAACTGGGGGGATGAAGGCAAGGGCAAGATCACTGACATGCTTGCCGAGAAGGCAGATTTCATCGTCAGATTCCAGGGAGGTGCCAACGCAGGACACACTATAGTAAACGATTACGGTAAGTTTGCGCTGCATACACTTCCTTCGGGAGTTTTTTACAGCCATACCACCAGTGTTATCGGTAATGGTGTGGCACTCAATATACCGGTACTTTTTAATGAGATAAAGTCCATTACGGATAAGGGAGTGCCCGAGCCCAGGATCGTGGTTTCAAATCGAGCACAGATAGTTATGCCTTATCACATCCTCTTTGATCAGTATGAGGAGGAGAGACTGGGCAAGGCATCCTTTGGATCCACAAAGTCCGGTATCGCACCTTTTTATTCAGACAAATACGCCAAGATCGGCTTCCAGGTCAGTGAGCTTTTTGATGACGATCTTTTGAAAGAAAAGATACCCAGGGTATGCGCTCAAAAGAACGTGATCCTTGAGCATCTTTACAAAAAGCCTCCCATTGATGAGGCAGAGCTTTTAAACACACTTCACGAGTACCGTGATATGGTCTCACCCTATGTTTGTGATGTATCACTGCTTTTGGATCAGGCCTTAAAGGATGGCAAGACCATTCTTTTGGAAGGGCAGCTGGGAACCTTGAAGGATCCCGACCACGGTATCTATCCCATGGTGACCTCCTCATCCACGCTGGCTGCGTACGGCGCCATTGGTGCAGGTATCCCTCCCTATGAGATAAAGCAGGTGGTTACAGTTGTAAAAGCATATTCATCAGCTGTGGGAGCAGGAGCTTTTGTAAGCGAGATTTTTGGCGACGAGGCAGATGAGCTTAGACGCAGAGGTGGAGACGGCGGAGAGTACGGAGCTACCACAGGACGTCCCAGACGTATGGGATGGTTTGACTGTGTAGCCAGCAAGTACGGATGCAGACTCCAGGGTACTACGGATGTGGCTTTCACTGTTCTTGATGTGCTGGGTTATTTGGACGAGATACCTGTATGTACGGGATATGAGATCGATGGGGAAGTCACCGACGAATTCCCTGTTACATTTAAGCTTGAAAAGGCAAAACCGGTTCTTACAAAGCTACCCGGATGGAAGTGTGATATCCGCGGCATCGATAAATATGAGGATCTCCCGGAAAACTGCAGGAAGTACATAGAGTTTGTGGAAGAGCATATCGGATATCCCATTACCATGATCTCCAACGGACCCGGACGACACGATATCATCCACAGGGATAGAATGTAATGAAAAAGATACGACAGATCCTGGCCATAGTGGGAGTGGTGCTTTTGGTGGTCCTGTACGGTATGACTATAGTGTTTGCACTTTTGGATGATCCCAAGACTTTTCATATGTTGGGAGCATCCATAGCAGCTTCTGTGATCATTCCGGTGATCATTTGGGTTGTGGGCATATTTGTCAGGCTCGACAAAAAGGATAAAGAAGAATAATAAGTCAGATAGAACAGCAGGTGTTTACGCACCTGCTGTTTTCTGTTATAATCTAATGGATTGTGTAGATTTTTTGATACAGTCACCGGGGTGACACATTTTTTCAAGGTTATTGAATGGAAGAAAACAGACAGAAAATTGAGATATTCAGGGTATCACATATTCTGATCCTTGTGATATATACCATTTTTTCCTTTGTTCTTATCGGAGAGGGGATCCTTTTGGGATGGGAAATGTGGTCTATTCCGCTTGTGCTTGTTGGTATTGGCGCCAGTTGGTGGATGCATATCACCCAGTCCACCCAGGAAAAGACCAGGCTTTGGTTTTATGCCACTCTCTGGATGACGGAGTTTTTCTATTACGGTATCCATATCACCAGTATGTTTGATATGTCGGTTATCATGGCGGGGATCATGATGATATTCGGTATGACCGGCATACTACGGATAGTTACCTTTGCGCAGATCACATTTTTTATCACCTATTTTTACAATCTATTTGTCATGTTAAATGATGATAATACAGTATGGGACGCGGTTACGGTATCGCGCTGCCTGTTACATGCATGTATCATTCTTGTATTGGGCTATTTTGTCAGAGTTATCGTGCACGAGTGGGAGTCATCCACAGAGGTGGCTGATGAAAAGATCAACGACTTAAAGCTTGCCACTCACAGGATGGATGACTTTTTGGTAAATGTATCCCACGAGATCAGGACGCCGGTCAATGCGGTTATCGGACTTACCACGGTCATGATGGAAAAAAAGGATCGTGAGCCCGATGATGTAAAGAGTCTGGATGCTGTAAATCTGGCTGGTCACCGTATAGCTGAGCAGATCGGAGATATCCTTGACTATACCGAGATCGATATGGATAAGCTGGTGGTAACCAACGAGACTTATATGATGTCATCGATTTTAAATGACATGGTGACGGAGCTTACAGCCACTTTTCAGACAGATCTGGAGCTTATCATCGATGTGGATACAAAGCTTCCACGTGCTCTTTCCGGAGATGCGGTAAAGATAAAAAAGGTCATGAGACACCTCATAGTAAACGGGCTTAAGTTTACAAAAACCGGAGGTGTGTACGTGCACATCTTCCCTCAGAAGAGATCCTACGGTATCAATCTGTGCATAGAGGTCAGTGATACCGGCACAGGTATGAATAAGGATGAGATGGCCCACATTTTTGAAAGCTTTTACCAGTCGGACTCCGGTCGTTCACGTAGTATCAGTGGTCTGGGATTGGGTACTTCCATAGCTTATGGCTTTGTACGTGAGATGGGAGGCTTTTTGACCATTGATTCAGAGGTGGGTGTGGGTACTACTGTAAAGATCAGCATTCCACAGTATGTGGTGGATGAAGCCAGCTGTATGTCCATTAACAACACAAAGAATCTTTGTATTGCGTCCCTTTTGAGATACCGCTCATTTACCGAGCCTCAGATCAGAGCCTTTTACAATGATATGGTCCTAAATCTTGCGGCGGGACTGAATCTGGCTTTTTATCAGGCAGAGTCCATGGAGAACTTAAGGGATCTTTTGAAAAAATATAAGCTGACTCACCTTTTTATCGGATCGGAGGAGTACTATGCCGAGCCTTCATTCTATGAGCGTCTTGCCAGGGATACCATAGTGGTGGTTGTGGCCGATTCCAACTTTGAACCCAGGGAGAATTCCAAGGTTTCCATTATTAGAAAGCCCTTTTACTGTTTCCCGGTTATCAGGCTTTTGGAGATGGATCTGTCACAGGAGACTGCAAAGAGCAAGAAGCGCATGATCACCCCCTGGGTACATGCCCTTGTTGTGGATGATGAGCCCATGAATCTTATTGTGGCAGAGGGCATATTTAAAAAGTACTGTATGGATGTTACCGTTTGCAACTCCGGTATGGAGGCTATATCACTTTGTAAGGTACATCCTTACGACATAGTGTTTATGGATCACATGATGCCGGAGATGGATGGTATCGAGGCCATGAGAAAGATAAAGGCATTAAGACCCGGGACAGGTGGCAAAAAGGAGACGCTCTTTATCGCCCTTACCGCCAATGTCATCAGCTCAGCCAGGGACATGTTCTTATCCGAGGGCTTTGACGGCTTTGTGGCAAAGCCCATAGAGATCATAGAGCTGGAGCGTGTATTAAAGCGCCTGCTTCCAGCGTCTGCCATCCAGTATGTGGATGAGGATATTCTGACGAGAAATAATAAGCCTGCAGTATCTGCCTCTGCAAAGGAGACACCAAAAGCTGATGAAAAGGTTGTTGAGGATAAAGCTTCTGACGATGGAGATCCCGATGGCTTTGATCCCCTTAGAAAGGTGGGGATAAATGTGGATGAGGGCATATCCTATTCACAAAACGATCCGGGCTTTTACGATATGATCCTAAAGGAGTACGGTACCAAGGCTTCCGATAAGAAAAAGGAGCTTTGCAGCTTTTACGAGGCAAAAGACTGGGATAATTACACCATCCGTATCCATGCTCTAAAGAGTACGTCCAAGATGATCGGAGCTATGGATCTCTTTGAGACGGCAAAGGACCTTGAAGCGGCTTCAAAGGCAAAGGATGAGGAAAAGCTTTCAAACCATGCAAAATGCATGGAAAGATATGATGAGGTGGCGGCTGCCATCTTAGAGTATCTGAAAGATAAATGATCATAACCGGAGGTATGACGGTTGTTTAAGCAGTTTAAAAAGCTTATTGAAAGATTATATAACGACGAGGAGCGCGATATACAGGAAAGGATGTTTTTTATTATCTGTGTTATCGGGCTTGTTGCCTATTCCATCAGTTTGATCACTGCTTTTTTTATCGGAGAGACTCTTTTTAACCTTGGTATCATGGCAGTCGGGTTGATCTTGCTGTTCCTTGTGGTTGTGCTCACTTTCAAGTTTAAGAGGGTGAAGCTGGGTGAGTTTCTGATATCGTTTCTGATGGTATATGTTATGCTGCCTCTTATATTTTTTACCGGAGGTGGTATATACGGCGGTGCACCCATGTGGTTTTTGTTTGCAGTGCTTTTTGTCAGCATGGCCATACAGGGCAAGATGCGGGTGTTTTTCCAGATAAGCTGTGCGGGCGTGGCTTTTTTCAGCTACCTTGTGGCGTACAGGCATCCCGATCTGGTGACCTTCCATACCATAGATACTGCCTATGCAGACAGCTTTACGCAGATCATTATCATTGGAGTCATCACCACCTTTATCACCAGCCTGACTCTTTCCATGTACCGCAATGAGAACCTCAAGGCTAAAAAACAAAAGGAGGAGATCGACGCCTTAAACCGAGCTCAGAACAGGTTCTTTTCCAGTATGAGCCATGAGATAAGGACACCTATCAACACTATCATCGGGCTCAATGAGATGATCTTGCGTGAGGATGTATCCGATGAGATCGCAGAGGATGCCGGTAATATTGAGTCTGCTTCCAAGATGCTTTTGCAGCTGATAAATGATATACTTGATATGTCAAAGCTTGAGGCGGGAGAGATGAAGATCATTCCATCGGCCTATTCCACCAAGGTTTTTATCTCTGAGCTGGTCGGGATGTTTTGGCTTCCCACCAAGAGTAAGGGACTTGAGTTTGTGGTAAATGTGGATCCCACCATGCCGGCCATGCTTTCAGGCGATGAGATCAGGCTGCAACAGATCATCATCAATATTTTAAATAACGCCATAAAGTACACCAAGGAGGGGTCTATCACCTTTTCCGTACAGTGTGAGCGAACGGGATCCGGAAACTGTAATATCACCTTTTCTGTTTCCGATACCGGTATGGGAATCAAAAAGGAGAGCCTGCCCCATCTGTTTTCAGCATTTTCCAGAGCAGATGAGCGCGTGAATAAATACGTGGAGGGTACCGGACTCGGACTTTCTATTGTTAAGCAGCTTGTGGATTTGATGGGTGGCGAAGTCACCGTAAACAGTATTTACACCCAGGGTTCCACCTTTATTGTCACCATTCCTCAGATGATCACCGATGACACTGAGATAGGTGAGCACGACTTTATGAACCGTCATTCAGCCAACCGCCGGGATGACTACACCCAAAGCTTTGAAGCTCCCGAGGCCAGAGTCCTTGTGGTGGATGACAACCACGCCAATGTTTTGGTAGTTAAAAAGCTTTTGCGTGATACCAAGGTAATCCTGGATTCTGCGGAAAGCGGAGCAGAGGCCCTTTCACTTACTCTTGAAAACTCTTATGATGTGATCTTTATGGATCATCTCATGCCGGAGATGGATGGAGTAGAGTGCCTCCACAAGATCAGGGAGCAGATCGGAGGTCTGTGCAAAAACTCCAAGGTGGTGGCGCTTACAGCCAACGCCGGAAGTGACAGGGAGGCCTTTTATCTAAAGGAGGGCTTTGACGCATATCTGCTTAAGCCCATTAGCGGTATGGACGCGGAGCGCATGCTTTTGTCCATGCTGCCTGAGAACCTGGTAAATCTTATCAATGCAGATGCTGAGCTTTTGGTAGAGCACGGTGAGCACACCTATGTCAGGAACAAAAAGCGGCCTTTGGTCATTACTTCGGAGAGTGTATGTGATCTGCCCAGGGAGATCATCAATGAGTTAAATATCCCCATCATATCCTATGGTATACATACTGAGGAGGGGTATTTTATAGATGGTCAGGAGACGGATTCCAAGGGCGTCATAGCCTATATGGAGCATGGCGACAAGGTGGTTCATTCAGAGGCTCCCTATGCGGAGGATTACGAGGCATTTTTTGCGGAGCAGCTTACTCACGCCAACAATGTATTGCATATTACCATGACCAGAGGACTAAATTCCGCGTCTTACGTAGAGGCTGCGGAGGCAGCTAAGTCATTTGAGAATGTTACGGTGTTTGATTCGCAAAACTTCTCCTGCGGTATGGGTATAGTCACCCTTGAGGCAGTTAGACTTGCAAGCGAGGGCGTACCCATAGACGGAGTCTTGAACAGACTCAATGACTTTATGGACAAGGTTTCCACCAGCTTTATGGTGGACAGTCTGGATTACCT
The DNA here is from genome assembly GCA_946611525.1 of uncultured Lachnospiraceae bacterium. Lineage (GTDB taxonomy): Bacteria > Bacillota > Clostridia > Lachnospirales > Lachnospiraceae > JAILEN01. The sequence goes on from CAMODS010000018.1 coordinate 10,009, forward strand.
AAAGAGGGCGGGCAGACTATCTGCCGTACTTACATCCTTTACAAATGCCTTCATGGTACATCCATCACTTGTTCTTAAAAACGGTAATATCAAGGTCAGATGGCTTTACTTCGGAGTGCGTAAAAGAGCATGGAGAAGATTTATCGCTTCATCTTTGTACTCTGCCAGAAACATAGACCGTAGCAGAATATTTGTGGCTTATGCCGGATTAAAGGATGAGGATCTGGAATACATCAGATCTGAGATCGAAAAGCGTGAGAGCTTTGATGAGATCATATTCAAAGAGGTCTGCGCATCCATAGCTACCAACTGCGGCCCGGGTGCCTTTGGCCTGATGTTTAGAAACTATTAGTTTTGCTTTGTAACTATTAATTTGATGGAGGAGAGACATGTACAATATCCTTGTGGTTGATGACACAGAGATCAATCTTTTGATGACGGAGCGGCTGCTGGAGGGCACTCCTGTTTCCCTTGATACCGCTACGGGCGGTGAAGGAGCCCTGGCTTATCTCAAGCAAAAGGCTTATGACTTATGCCTGTTTGATTACCAGATGCCGGGGATGAGCGGTATTGAGCTTTTAAATGCCATGAGGGAGTTGGATGGTATCAATTCAGACTGCAAGGTTGTGGCCATGACGGGTACCGAGGATGACAATGCGGCTGACTTCTTTTTGGATCTGGGCTTTGATGAGTTTTTGAGAAAGCCCATTAAAAAGGAGGATCTGTTTTTGATCCTGTTTGAGATGCTTAATGATCCGGTCTTTGACGAAGGAAGCTTTGAGATCTCTGCTGAGGAGCTTGAAAAGATCCCCGTAAAGATCAGGGACATAGAGGAGATTGACTTTGTCACAGGTGTTAAAAATGCAGGTTCTTCCGCTGACTTTGTTTCAGCCATAAAGATTTTCTGTAAGGCCATAAACAAGACGGCAGACGAGATCGAAAGGGCATTCAATAACGGTGATATGAAAAACTACACCATAAAGGTACATGGACTTAAAAGTACCGCCCGTATGGTGGGAGCCTTTGATGTATCGGAGCTGGCGGCTTCCCTTGAGGAGGAGTCCAAGTCCATTGAACCCCATGATCTAAATGAGGATACCAAAAAGCTTTTGTCGTTATACAGAGGCCTTCAGCAAAAGATAAAAGATGCACTGTCGGATGGCCACAAGGATGAGGCCCAAAAAAAGCGCATAGATGATGCATATTCCACTTTAAAGGACTATGCGGATACTGAGGACTATGATCTGATCGAGCTCATACTCGGGGCAATGGAGGATTATGACATGCCTCCCGAGGATGCAGATCGTTTCGAACGGATACGGAAATCCCTGTTAACCTTTGATTTTGAAGCAATTAGGAACACACTTAAGGAGGTCTGATGAGCAAGAAGGATTCTGTCCTCATTGTCAGCACCCAGGAAAATTTTTTCGTAAACGGGATTGAGTTCAAGCTTAAAAGCTTTGGCTTCGAGGGAATTTATGTTCCCACTGACTTTGAGACTATTATGGAATACAGCGACAAGGCCGATCTGATCATCTACTACATGGATGAGCACGTTTATGAGCATATAAAGCTTCATTCTCTTTTCAAGGATATGGTCATGGTGCAAAAAAAGCAGCTCATTTTGATCGGAGAAAGATCCGAGTATGAGGCTGTGACAAGGGATGTCTCAGACAAGTATATTTTAAAATGGTTTGAGAGACCCTTTGACATGATCGAGCTTATGAACCTGGTGGGAGCATACTTCAGAGGTGAGACCGAGGTTGATGTTAGCCAGAAGCATATCCTCATCATTGATGATGATGTGACTTATATGGAGATGCTTAAAAATTGGCTCAAGGACGAGTATCTGGTCACCCTGACGCCATCTGCGGTAAAGGCACTACCTTATCTCCAGAGGAAACGGATGGATCTGGTACTTTTGGACTACGAGATGCCGGATATGTCAGGACCGGAGTTTTTAAAGCAGCTTCACGCTGCGCCGGTAAACAATGATATTCCCGTTATGTTTTTGACCGGACACGGGGACAAGGAGAGTGTGCTCAATGCTCTCGGTCAAAAGCCTGCTGCCTACATGCTAAAGACCATTGACAACAAGACGCTCCACAAAAAGCTGGGAAGCTTTTTCAATGCACTGAAAAGTCAGCAGAAAAAAGAGGAATAAAAAGCTTAATTTTAGACAAGAGCCTGGGTGTATACAGGCTCTTTTTTCGTTGTTTTTTTGGGCTTTTTTTGGTATAATATTTGCCGTATGTTTTACCCAAAACAGCAATATGACATGATAATAAAAAGGATGGAATGAATTATGGCACTTTTAGATGAATGGAAAAAGCTTGCTTATGACGAGACCAAAGACAGAGGTACACTTAAAAAGATCTGGGACGATTATTTTATCAAGGAAAAGGAGACCTACGAAAAGCTTTTAAAGACACCTGATGAAAAGGTTTCCGGTACCGTAAAGGAACTGGCTGAAAAGTATGAGCTCACACTCATGGAGATGACCGGATTTTTAGACGGCATCAATGACAGCCTTGTATCCCCCAATCCTATTGAGACCATGGAAGAGGATACGGTAGTATCTTTAGACTTTGACAATGAAAAGCTTTACAAAAACATGGTTAGGGCAGGAGCTGACTGGCTTTATGATCTGACTGAGTGGGATGAGATCTTTGATGAGGACAAGAAAAAGGCCCTCTATAAGGAGGAAAAGGCGTCCCATACATATCACAAGGCAGTAAAGGTTGGCAGAAATGATCCCTGTCCCTGCGGCAGCGGCAAGAAGTATAAGCAGTGCTGCATGAAAAAGGATCAGGAGGCTGAGCGCCAGGCCCTCGCCGCACTGAATGCATAAG
>CAMODS010000019.1 GCA_946611525.1 uncultured Lachnospiraceae bacterium
GATGACTCCGGACCGTTTTTGCGGAGTGTTCGTGACTGGCTTGATGGCAGGTATCAGATCACCCTTGCCAATTCCGGCACCATGGCCATAAAGTCCATGACCAAAAAGCTTCCGGACCTCATACTTTTGGATTATGAGATGCCGGTGGTTGACGGTAAGATGGTTTTGGAGATGATCCGCTCCGAGGCTGAGTTTGCCAATGTGCCGGTTATCTTTTTGACCAGTAAAAATGACAAGCAAAGTGTCATTGACGTTATGAAGCTCAAGGCAGACGGTTATCTTCTAAAGACCATGGAACCCAAGGAGATAATAAAGGCCATCGATGATCATTTTGACAGAGAAAAAGCCGCGTGGACGGCAGAGGGAGACTGACAGATGGAAAATCGTGAAAATGCCGAGGTGTCACGTCTGGTAGGAGACATATTATCTGACTACCAAAAGCAGCGTGATGTTGACAAGATGGTAGTCTTTAATCAACCGGACAGACGGGCCATAAAGGCTATTTCGCAAAAGTTATTGCGCATTGTCTTTCCCGGATATTATAGAGATCAGGTATACAAGAGCTACAATCTGGAGGGCAATCTTACAGTTCTGATAGAGGATGTGCTCTACAACCTCAGCAAGCAGATAGCCATAGTTTTAAAATATGATTCTGTAGCGGGTAAGGGCTCACCCAAGCCTTGTGATTGTGCATCCCTTAGGAACGTGCCTGCAGATGAGATAAAGATAGAGGAGCAGGCATATTGTCTGGCTCTTACTTTTTGTCACAAGATTCCCCAGATCAGGGAATATGTGGATACGGATTTAGAGGCTACCTTTGAGGGTGATCCCGCAGCCTACAACAAGGATGAGATCATCCTTAGCTATCCGGGACTTATGGCAACCACCATTAACAGACTGGCTCATGAGCTGTTTTTACTCAATGTCCCCCTGATACCGCGTATGATGACGGAGTATGCACACAGTGCTACGGGTATCGATATCCATCCCGGAGCCACCATCGGAAAGTACTTTTTCATTGATCACGGTACCGGTGTCGTTATCGGATCCTCCACCATTATCGGTGAGCATGTAAAGGTTTATCAGGGAGTTACCTTAGGAGCTCTTTCCACCAGCGGCGGTCAGGCGCTTTACGGGGTAAAGAGACATCCCACCATTGAGGACTACGTGACCATTTATTCCGGAGCCTCCATTCTCGGCGGAGAGACAGTTATCGGGAGCCACTCGGTTGTGGGTTCCAATGCTTTTATCACAAAGTCAATTCCCCAGGGCACCAGGGTTTCCATCAAAAACCAGGAGCTGCAGTTTAAGGGAAAGGACGGAAGCATTATTGAGCTTTCGGATACCGCACAGGGTGAGGCGTGGTACTATAATATATAAAAATAAGTTGCGAAGCAACTTGCATGATTTTTATTTATAAAAATCATGATTATGATAATAATATTTTTATAACGAGGGAAAATCTGAAAGATTTTTCCGAGTCTATGAGTAAGGATATTATGTATGCTTAAGGATAAGGTTATATTATTAGGCGTAAGCGGCAGCATTGCCGCCTATAAGATCGCTTCACTTGCCAGCCGCCTGAAAAAGGACGGTGCCGATGTGCATGTGATCATGACAAAAAACGCTGTGAATTTCATAAACCCCATCACCTTTGAGACGTTGACGGGGAACAAATGTCTGGTGGATACATTTGACCGGAATTTTGAATTTTCCGTGGAGCATGTGTCACTCGGACAGGCAGCAGATGTGATGCTTGTCGCCCCTGCTACCGCCAATGTCATTGCAAAGATGGCACACGGCATAGCGGATGATATGCTGACGACCACGGTGCTATCCACTACGGCACCTGTGATCGTATCCCCTGCCATGAATACACGTATGTATGAAAAGCAGGTGACCCGGGATAATATTGCAAAGCTTCGTGAATATGGCATGACAGTTATAGATCCGGCTGAGGGATATCTGGCATGCGGTGATATCGGAGCAGGAAAGATGCCGGAGCCGGAAGATCTGTATGAGGAGATATGCTTTGCCATAGGACATGACAGGATACTTGCTGGGAAAAAGGTGGTAGTTACCGCCGGTCCCACCAGGGAGGCTTTGGATCCGGTGAGGTTTTTGACCAACCATTCCACCGGTCGCATGGGATATGCACTTGCCAGGGCAGCTGCCATATGTGGAGCTGATACGGTTTTGGTAAGCGGTCCGGTGGAACTTCGCCATCCTGCACGTGTCAGGACAGTTGATGTGGCCTCGGCCGCTGAGATGTACGAGGCTGTGGCAGCAGAGTTTGAGGATGCGGATATAGTGATCGGGGCAGCAGCCGTAGCCGATTACAGGCCTGCCCAGGTGGCTGATCAAAAGATGAAAAAGTCTGATGGACAGCTTCATGTGGAGCTTGAGAGGACCACGGATATTTTAGGGACTCTTGCGTCCAAAAAAACTCACCAGTTTATCTGTGGCTTTTCCATGGAGACGGAAAAGGTGATCGAGAATTCCCGGGACAAGCTGGTGCGTAAAAACTTTGATATGATAGTTGCCAATGATCTGTTTACGCCGGGAGCCGGTTTTGGAGTGGATACAAATGTGGTCACTATCATTACAAAGAAGGGCGAGACTCACCTGCCTATTATGACAAAGGATGAGGTGGCCTTTAGAATACTTGAATCGATAATATGATTGAAAAAAGCTCCCTTGTCATCCTGAGCGCAGCGAAGGATCTGTTTACGGCATATGAAAAAAAACTACGGTGAAATGATAAAAGAGTTTTTCCATAAGCTGCTGGTTTTGTCAGCGCTACCGGCCGTGCTTATCGCTACGGCCTCTTTTTTGTTGCTTCCCATAGTGATAGCCTTTTTCAAATTTTCCGCCTTACATATTTTTGCGATCATATACTGTATCTATGGAATAGCTGTAGTTGTGACAAATCGTCATGCAATATACGTCTGGCTTACTCCCATAGGGCATTTTTTTAGAGATCACATTCCCATCATTCCAAAGCTTATGAAGGATAAGGCGTTTCGCCAGAGGTGCTTTATCTATTGGAACACTTTTATCAGCTTTCTAATGGTTGTGTTCTATGTGATAGCAGGTTACCATTACAGGTCAAGGTGGTTTATGGCGCTTGCGGGATACAATTTCATCGCCATGGTGATCCGTGGGAATCTGTCATACAGAGTGTTTTCTTTCAAGAAAAAGGGCTTTAGTGGGAAAAAGCTTTTCAGAAAAGAGTGGGTGGCCTTCAGGGACTGTGGGATCATGCTGCTTATGTTTAATATAGCCCTTGGCGTTATGTCCATCCAGATGACATTTGAAAACCAGTACTTCCCGTATCATCCGGCTCTTATCATGAGTATTGCCATTTTTGCGCTGTATCGTTTTATTACGGGATTTATGAACCTGAAAAAATATAAGGACGATCCGAATCTGGTGCTTTTTGCTTCCAAAAATGTAGATTTCGTCATAGGCTGGATGGCTATGTACACCTTCCAGACAACCATGTTGTCACTGCTTCCGGAGAATTCGCCCCACAGATTCTGGGCGAATATTATTACCGGTAATATTGTGGTACTTATTGCCATCGTAGTGGCTGTGAGGATGATATTTGTTTCGATAAAGACTATAAATCGCATAGATAAAAATGAGATCGAAGAAGAAGAGCTACTAAAATACAAGGTATAGAGGAGAAAGGGGAGAACAATGCAACTTAAGGATTTCAAGAATCTTGAACTATCTGTGGCACACGGGGAAAACGATTTTACCATGAATCGTGGGAGCTTTTCGTACAAGCAGAAGTTTGATGGGAAAAAGGCTCTTAAGGTGGTTTCCAAAAGGGAAGATCCTGATGGCCTGTATTTTAAATTTGAGGGTGATCATGAGATAGTGATAAAGGAGAAAAACGAAAAGATCACTTTGGATTATGTGGGGGATGAAAAGCCGGGGATCAACCGCTACTGGATTTCTTTTGGCACGGATCCGGGTGAGCATATATACGGCTGTGGTGAGACCTATTCCAAGTTTGACTTAAAGGGTGAGAAGGTTAGAGTCTGGGTGGCGGAACACCAGAACGTAGGGCGTATTTCAAAAAAGGTTATAAAGCGTGCTACAATTGGTCGTATCGTGGGCCCGCAGCCGGACAAGACAGGGAGGTTTTCAAGCTATGAATCCTACTATGCCCAGCCCACCTTTACCAGTTCAAAAAAATACTATATGCATGTTTTTACCAATGCATACAGTGAGTTTGATTTCACAAAGGCTGACAGGATCACCCTGTATCTCCAGGAGCCGCCACATCTGGTGACAGAAAGTGGAAGGACCTTCGCGGAAGTGTCTGAAAAGCTTTCAAAAACGGTAAGCACCGTCCACAGCTGGGCTGAGCCCCAAAGTGAGAATCCTCTTCCGGACTGGATCTATGATGGTGCCATTCTGGCTGTCCAGGAGGGAACAAAGCGGGTGGATGAAAAAATACAGATGGCAGTAAAAGCCGGAGGTAAGGTATGCGGCATCTGGTCTCAGGACTGGAGCGGATGCAGGAGAACCGGTTTTGGCTATCAGGTGATGTGGAACTGGACTACGGATAAGGAGCTTTATCCGGGGCTTCCCGAGCAGATCATCAAATGGAAGGAGCAGGGCATCAGGTTCTTAGGCTACATCAATCCTTTTTTGGCTATAGAAAAGGAGATATACAAGGAGGCTTCCGAAAAGGGCTATTGTGTAAAAAATAAAGACGGCGAAGACTATCTCGTGACCATCACCACCTTCCCTGCTGCAATGATCGACTTCACAAATCCTGCGGGATACGAGTGGTATAAAAACCTTATCAAGGAAAATATGATCGGCATAGGCATGGGAGGCTGGATGGCTGACTTTGGCGAATATCTGCCGGTGGATGCGGTGCTTTACAGCGGTGAGGATCCGGAGGTGATCCACAATCAGTGGCCTGCCATTTGGGCAAAGCTCAATCGCGAGGCTATAGTGGAAAGCGGCAAGGAGGGAGAGGTGTTCTTTTTCACCCGTGCAGGACATACCGGCACCATCGATGCGTCCACCATGATGTGGACCGGCGACCAGCATGTGGACTGGTCCGTGGATGATGGACTGATCTCCGTGGTCCCTGCTACCCTTTCTTTAGCCATGAGCGGTTACGGTATCACTCACAGTGACGCCGGTGGATATACCACCTATGGCAAGCTTTTATCCCGCAGCAAAGAGCTTTTGCTCCGCTGGATGGAAATGGATGTATTTACCCCGCTGCTTAGAAGCCATGAAGGGAATCAGCCGGTAAATGACGTGCAGTGGTATGATGACAAGGAGCTTTTGGACCATACCGCAAAGTGCTCCCGGATGCATGCAGCCCTAAAGCCTTATCTTATCCGACTGACTGCAGAGACGCAGGCTCATGGCACACCCGTGATGCGGCCGCTGTTTTACCACTACAATGAGACCAGGGCCTTCACCGAAAAGACCGAATATCTGCTTGGAGCCGATATGCTGGTGGCTCCGGTATACCGTGACAAGGCAACATCCAGACAGGTTTATTTCCCCAATGATGCCTGGGTAAACATATTCACAGGCAAGGAATACACGGGTGGGACCTCAGAGGTGGAGGCGCCTATCGGACAACCCCCTGTTTTCGTAAGACGGGGCAGTACCATGTTTGATGAACTCATGGCCGTGGCAAAAGCGTAAATAAAAAAGTAGATCGTGTGGATCCGATGGCGACGTCGGATCCTTTTTTTATCACAGTCGGGAAATGCCCCGGCCTTCTAGGACGGAATTGAATATTTCTGTTGACAACGGAAGATATATGGAATATATTTGGTTAAAAGTTTTAATCAAATGTCAAAACAAAGGAGAAGTCAATGAACAGCAAAAAGAGGATAATGCAGCTTATTATGGGCCCGGTGCTTTATCTTTTGATAAGCCTGGGGCTGGGAAAGTCAGGTGTCATAGATTATACTGCGGCAAAGGGAATAGGCACCGCCGTGTGGATGATATACTGGTGGGTGGCAAGACCTGTGGCTATCACCGTCACAGCACTTTTGCCGGGTGTTATAAACGCACTGTTTAACATAGTCCCCATGGAAGATGTGATATCCCAGTATGCTTCTTCCAGTATCATACTGATCTTCGGCTCCTGTCTTTTGACCGCACCATGGAGTGAGATAGGGCTGGATCGCAGGATCTCTCTAAAGGCGCTGTCGCTCATCGGGCCTTCCATGAAGTCGCAGATCACGGTGTGGCTTTTGGCGGCAGTGGTGCTTTCCAACATGATGCCCAATGTCGTGGTGGTTGCCATTTTCACTCCCATTGCTGTTTCCATGCTTGCGGCAGCAGGCTACAAGGATATAAAAAACTGTGAGGCTGCGACGCCAATTCTTTGTGCAATAGCCTGGGGCTCCCAGGTTGGAGGAGCAGGCACGCCGCTGGGGGGTGCCATGAACATTACAGCCATTAAGTTTATTGAGGACTTTACCGGGACGGAGTTTATGTACGTGGACTGGATCACCCGTATGCTTCCATTTACTGTTATTTCCACAGTGGCAGTTTTAGCCACCATGCTTCTAAAGCCCATGGAGACTACATCGCTTTCGGGCACAAAGGAATATTTCGAAAAATGCTACCGTGAGCTTGGTCCCATGAAAAAAGATGAAAAGATCAGCCTTGTGCTTTTTGTGGTTGCCATGCTGGGCTCCTTTATAAGACCTCTGTATGCAGATCTTCTTCCGGGGCTGGTTCCCGCCTATCTTTTCCTAATTCTGGGATGTATAAATTTTGTTATCATCTCTACTGAGAAAAAGGAAATGCTCCTTACCTGGGAAAAGGCGCAGACTGAAGTGATGTGGGGCATGCTTTTGCTTTTCGCCGGCGGCCTGGCTTTGGGCCAGATACTTACAGGCTCCGGTGCCAATGACACCATAGCATCATTCGTATCCGGAATGAACCTAAGCGGAGGCTTTGGAACGGTACTTATCTTTACGATCTTCGCCTGCATCATTTCTGAGATGACCAATTCCACCGTGTCCGCAGCCGTAACCCTGCCCATAGTTATCGGGGTTACACAAAAGATGGGGCTTAACCCCATTCCCTATGTTTTTACCACTGTCATGGGTATGAACTTTGAGTCCATCCTTCCGGTAAGCGTAAGAGCAATTCCCGTATCATATGGGTTGGATCCCTCGAAGCTTATGAAAAACGGCTTCGTGGTAGCTCTTGTCAGAATGGTGGCTGCAGTTTTGACAGGCTATATTACCATGCTAATCTGGCCGGGCTTTGGAAATCTAAGTTAGTCGGATGTGCTCTGACAGTGTCGAACAGTGACAGTACGTGCCAACAGGTTGCCTGCATGGTGGCCGGATACATAAAAAGGTGAAAAAGTTGTTGACATCTGTAAAATTCGGTGTATTATAATGATTGATTAAAAGGTTTAATCAATTGAGTTTTTAAGAAAAAGGAGAAATTGCTATGAAGATTGGATTTATCGGACTTGGTATCATGGGTGAGTCAATGTGTGAGAACATCGTAAAGAAGCATGACGATACAGTTTATGCTTTTGACTTTGTGAAAGAAAAGGTTGATCTCTTGGAGTCAAAGGGCGCAGTTGGATGTGCAGATTCCGTTGAGCTTGCTAAGAACTCTGACGTGATCATTTCCATGGTTCCCAAGAGCGAGCATTCCATGAGCGTATACAAAGGTATCCTCGATGTTTTGGATGACAGCAAGTTCTGCATCGACATGAGCACCATCGACCCTTCCGTATCAGTGGAGATCTCAGAGATGGTAAAAAAGACAGGCGCTCATTTCATAGATGCTCCCGTGGTAAAGTCCAAGCCCGCTGCTATTGCCGGAAAGCTTGGTATCTATGTAGGCGGTAGCGAGGAGGACTATAAAAAGGCAGAGCCCATCCTTCGTTACATGGGAGAGAATGTTATCCGCATGGGTGACAACGGCAAGGGCCTGGTCATGAAGATCTGCCACAACGCACTGGTATCACAGATCCAGAACGGTGTAAATGAGACATCTACTCTGGCAGCTGCAAACGGAATCGATATCCTTACATATGCTGAGGCTATATCCTACGGCGGAGCAGGAAACTGGTACCTTGATTCCAAGAAGGATGTTCTTTCAAAAGAGGACTATACTACTGCATTTTCCATCGAGAACGAGCACAAGGATGTACATATCTGCATGAAGCTTGCCGAGGAGTGCGGCGTGGATATGCCCGGCGAAGAAAATGCGGTCCGTGTTTACGACAAGGCACTTGAGATGGGACTCGGCAAAGAAGACTTCTGCGCAACCATAAAGGTAGTTCGTGAAGGGAGATAAGTATGAGATTTCAGGTAGTTTATGTGCCCATTGGTGTGGGTACCTATGAGATGGTGTCCGCTCACGAGTCTTTTGACAGCTCAACAAAGCTTTTAAAGTCAATAGATGAGAGTATCATTGTTCCCGATGACATATTGTTAACGGTTGATGCGGTTGGTGAGTTTTTGGATGACAAGGATCCCGATCTGGTGATCCTTCAGAACATTACTTTTGCAAACGCTGCCTATGCCAGCGAGGTGTTAAGACGTTTTGATTCCCCCATACTGCTTTGGACCATACGTGAGCCCATAATAGATGGTACCCGACTCAGAAGTAATTCGCTGACCGGCGCATACTCCGCTGCCAATGCTATCTGCGCTTTCAGGGGCGAGGGTAATTTTGAGCATGTGTTCGGCGCGGCAGATGAGGATACTACAAAGACACAGATCGCGGCCACCATTGCTGCGGCAAAGGTTAAAAAGCAGCTTACCGAGCTCAAGATGTCCTCTATTGGTCATACGCCCCAGGGCTTTGGCTTCGGCAGGGCACTTGATGCGGAGATGCTGTCAAGCTTTGGCGTCCGCCTTGAGTCCATAGAGGCCAGAGAGCTTATCAACAGAGCAAAGGGCTACACTGATGAAGAGTGTGAGGCAGATCTTGCCGAGGCGAAGGAAAAGGTAGTCGGTTTAGATGCCATGCCCGAGCAGAATATCAAAGATTTTGCAAGACTTTACAAGGCATACAAGGGATATGTAGAGGAAAATGGTATCGGTGCCATTTCGTCACGCTGCTGGCCTGATTTCTTTACCGAGTTCGGTACTCCGGTCTGCATGGTGCTTTCTCTTTTAAATGCTGTAAATGTTCCTGCCAGCTGTGAGGCTGATGCATACGGAGCACTTTCTATGTATATCGGCACTGCATTTACGAATATGGCTACGTTCTTCGGTGATCCGGTATCCATGGATGAAAAGGAAAATACCATCACGCTTTGGCACTGTGGTATGGCTGCCTGCAACCTGGCCAGAAAGGATACGGGTGCATGTGTCGGCGTACACCCTAACAGAAAGATCGGACCTGTAATGGACTTTGGATGCGAGGCGTCAAAGGAGGCGACCATCTTCAGGATAGGGCGTACCCCCGAGGGGACATTCCGTTTCTTTATCGCTGAGGGAGAGGTTTTGGACAAACCCAAGCAGTTTAACGGTGCCTCCATCGTGGTGAAGACGGATGACAGCGCAGAAAAGATCGTAAAGGAGACCATCAGATCAGGCTGGGAGCCTCACTATGTTGTCATTTATAAAAAGATCGCTGCAGAACTTGAAAAGCTTGCAAATATGCTTGGCATGGAAGTGGTAAGATATTGATAGAAATTGATGTAAAGTTGTATGAAAAAATACCAGGGGATGAACCTCGAAAATGTAAAAAACAGTAATCAGTCTGCGGTGCTTCGGCTCCTGCACAACAAGGGCGCAATGTCACGCAAGGATATTGCTGAGGCAGTTGGGCTTACGGCTGCCTCAGTCACCCTGATATGTAACGAGCTTCTTGAAAAAAACATAATCTCTGAGCTGGGAGAAGTGGCCGGGGAAAAGCGCGCCGGAAGGAAAAAGATACTTGTTGACATAAACCCGGAATACAAAAAGGCAATGTGTATAGCCATTGAGATGGATGTGACCTATCTTTCGGTGACTGACATGAAAGGCAGGATCATTTCCACCATGGAGTTTGAAACCGTCAGTGATGATCCGGAGGGATATTTAAAAAAGGTTTCGGATGCTGCGGCCAGACTGCTTTGGGAATGTGATGTTTCAAAGGACAGGCTTTTGGGAGTAGGGGTTACCGTCCCCGGTAAGGTGGATCCCAAGCTTGGGGTAAGCCTTGGAACGAACAATATCTGGGGCAGGGCGCTTCCTGTGGGAGATATCATCGGAGACAGTCTGGGAACGGAGGTCATGGTTGAAAACAACTTGAAATCCTCTGCCCAATATGAGATACTGTTTGGGCATGGAAGGTCTGAGAGAAACATCTTTTTGCTGAAATGGGGTCCCGGAGTGGGCTCATCCATGATCATGGACGGACAGATCTACAATGGCGCCAACAATGCCGCCGGAGAGATCGGACACATGACTTTGGGAAAAAACGGCCGGGTTTGCAGCTGCGGTCGCAGGGGATGCCTTGAAGCCTATATTTCCACACACGCCATTTTGGATGATGTAAAGCTTATGTTAGGAGATGCCTCCCGATACAAGGCGGATCTTTCACTTCTATCAGGGGATGAGGTGAAAAGCCTTATGGATGAAAAGATGGACCGGATGGCCATCTCTCTTCGCAACTCCATGAGCCTTATCGATCCCGACCGGGTGGTGGCTTTGGGATACATGTTTGATCTGCCGGGGATGTTTGACAGGTTTAAGGATATTTACAAAAGCTACGACACTACCATGGCGGATGATTTTATTGTCAAGTCGGAACTTGGCACCAAGGGCGGACATATTGAACCGCTTGCGATGCTTTTAAATGATTTTTTAAGTTATTAACTTAGGAGGTAGTGAAATGAAGTATTTTTTGGACAGCGCTAAAATGGACGAGATCAAAGAGGCATATGAGACCTTTGGTATTGACGGAGTTACCACAAACCCCAAGCATATTCAGAACTCAGGCAAGCCCTTTTTGACAGCTGTACAGGACATGGCTGACTGGGCAAAGGAGCAGGGCTTCAAGGATTACAATGATTTCCCTATCTCTGTTGAGGTTAATCCCCACCTTGAGACTGCTGAAGAGATCATGAAGATGGCTCGTGAGCTTCACGCCATTTCTCCCTGCTTTGTTATAAAGATCCCTTGCATCCCCGGTGGTGTAGAGGCTGCCAGAAAGCTCGAGAAGGAGGGCATCCGTACAAACCTTACTCTGGTATTTTCTCCCGCACAGGCTATCTGGGCCGGAAAGTTTGGTTGCAAGTTTGTTTCCCCCTTCATCGGCTGGAAAGAGTCCAATGGTGAGGATTGCAGACAGTACATTCAGGACATCGTTGATATATATGCTAACTTTGACTGGCTTAGAGAGACAGAGATCATCTGTGCAGCTATCCGTACACCCAAGCAGTTTGTAGATTGCGCTGCAGCAGGTGCTGACATTGTTACTGCAGGTCTTGCAGTTTACAAGGATGCCATTGCTCATCCTTACACTGACATGGGCATGGGCAGATTTACCGCTGCATGGGATGCTACAGCAGGAAACTAAGAATAATATAAAAGGGAGGCAGGGGACTCATCCCCTGTCTCTTTAGTATAAAAAGAGAAGGAGGAGGTTTACGTGACCACAGAACAAGAGGCGCTTTTAAAGCACTTAAATGATGTCAATGATGTGACCATCTATTCCGTTTGGGACAAGGAGTTTGCCACCTATGGCAGAGTACTTACGGGGGCTGATTTTTCTGAAGCTATCCGTTATATGGTGCAATACACGGATATCCCGGCTGAAGGCAATATATACGTTCCTTCAGATGAGAGGATGGAGCAACAGGCCATAGGACAGTACCTTAAGGATGTAGTATATGGTGGCATGCCTATCCAGATAGGATATTGTAATGGCAAAAATTCCAATTTCTCTGCTTTCGAATATCACAAAGGCAGTGAGATCAATGTTGCCTGCTGTGACATGATGCTGTCACTGGGGCATCTGTGGGATGTCAGGGACAATACCTACGACAATGATGATGCGCAGGTTTTCTTTGTACCTGAGGGCACAGCTGTTGTGATGTACGAGACCACACTGCACTTTGCTCCCCTGAAGGTTTCGGACGAGGGCTTTAGAGGCATAGTTGTCCTGCCAAGGGATACCAACACACCTCTGGAAAAGGCTCCTGAAACCTGCAGCTGTGGAGATGCCGGTGTTGTGGGTGAGGATCCGGAGAAAAAACTTTTGCTCCAGAAAAACAAGTGGGTCATCGCCCATCCGGACAGTAATATCGCTAAAAATGACGGTGCATATACCGGGATCAAGGGAGCGGACAAGGTGATCCGTTACTAAAGTTTGGTTACTAAAGTTTACAGACAGGGCGGCTTGATCGGCTGCCTTGTTTTTTGTTGCTTTTTTAACAAGAATACAGTATCATTTAGATTGGTTTAGAGTGAGCCGGATGGCTTTCAAATAACATGTTTTTAAGGAGGGTTTAAAATGGCAGATTTTAAGAATCTTAAGCTTGAGGTAGCAGATGAGATCGCGAGACTTACAATTTCACGTCCCGCAGCTTTAAACGCACTTAATTCCGAGACACTTGAGGAGCTTACCGTAGCACTTGATGAGATCGAGGCAAGGGATGACGTTAAGGTCGTTATACTAACCGGTGGTCCAGACAAAAAGGACAATCCTTACAAGTCATTTGTGGCAGGTGCAGACATCTCCGAAATGGTAAACTTCACTGCTCCCGAGGCTCGTGCCTTTGGTATCAAGGCTTCAAAGCCTTTC
>CAMODS010000020.1 GCA_946611525.1 uncultured Lachnospiraceae bacterium
AAGGATGAGATCCTTGAGAACTACCTTAATACGATCAATCTGGGCCAGAATACTCTGGGAGTGCAGGCTGCTTCGGAGCGATATTTTAACAAAAGCGTCAGCGAGCTCAATCTGTCCGAGTCAGCCGTGATCGCCGGGATCACCCAGAATCCTTCCAGGTTCAATCCCATTACCAATCCTGAGGAGAATGAGAAGCGCAGGAAGAAGGTTTTGGGGGACATGCTGGATCAGGGCTATATCACTGAGAAGCAGTACAAAAAAGCCATGAAGGATGATGTTTACAGCCGCATTCAGGTGGTAAACAACGAGATCAAGTCAGACTTTACCAGCTATTTTGTGGATGCCCTGACGGACCAGGTGGTGGATGACCTCATGGAGAAAAAGGGCTATACCGAGTCGGAGGCCTTCCAAAAGCTATATAGCGGCGGACTCACCATTCTTTCCACCCAGGATGTCAAGATGCAGAACATTCTGGATGAGGAGATCAACAATACCGAAAACTACGGCTTTGACCCCAAGGTTTCATTTTCTTACCGTCTGACCATCACCAAAAAGGATGGCAGCTATGAGAATTACAGCGAGCAGACCATGCTCTCGTATTATCAGGCAAAGACCGGCAATAAGGGCTACAGCATAAACTACAACAGTGAGGAGGAAGCCCAGGCTGCCATCGATGCGTACAAGGAAGAGATAATGGAGCCCGGCGACACCATTTCCGAGGCGGGGGAGTCCGTGGTATTTACCCTTCAGCCCCAGGTTGCAATGACACTTATTGACCAGAGTACCGGAAACGTGGTGGCCATTACAGGAGGCCGTGGTGATAAGACGGCATCAAAGACACTAAACCGTGCCACCGGAATAAAGCGCCAGCCCGGATCCACCTTCAAGATCCTGGCAGCTTTTGCTCCGGCGCTGGATGCGGGAGGTATGTCTTTGGCATCGGTACAGGATGATGCTCCCACAGACTATGCCAACGGCAGGCCGGTAAACAACTATGACCACAGCTACAGAGGCTTTACCAGCATCAGGGAGGCTATCACACATTCCATTAATATAGTTACCGTAAGGACACTGACAGAGATCGGTACAGGCCTGGGCTATGAGTACGTTCAGGATTTCGGCATCACCACTCTTGACAGTAGTGACAACACCCAGTCTCTGGCACTTGGCGGACTGACCTACGGCGTGTACAATGTAGAGCTTTGCGGGGCTTATGCTACCATAGCAAACGGCGGACAGTATAACCGGCCCGTATTTTACACCAAGGTTTTGGACTATAATGGGGAGGTGCTTTTGGACAACACCACCGAGGAGTCCAGGACCGTACTTAAGCCCACTACTGCATGGCTTTTGACCAGCGCCATGAAGGATGTTATGACAAAGGGTACCGGTGTGAGAGCCAATATCACCGGCATGACGGTGGCCGGAAAGTCAGGCACCACCACAAAGGACAGGGATACGGTCTTTGCAGGGTTTTCACCCTATTACACCTGCACCATCTGGGGCGGATATGATGACAACACCCCACAGGGCACCACATCCTATTCCAAAAACATTTGGCGTGCCGTGATGCAGAGGGTACATGAGGGCCTGGAGGACAAGGACTTTGAAATGCCTGATGGCATCGTGCAAAAGACAGTATGCTCAAAGTCCGGACTTTTGCCCATAGAGGGAGTATGCGACAACGATCCCAGAGGATCCATGCTAAAGACGGAGTATTTTGACGCGGAAAACGTTCCTCACGACACCTGTAATCATCACACTTCGGCCACTATCTGCAAAAAGAGCTTTATGCTGGCGAGTGAGTACTGCCCCAGCACCTCTACCGGAGTTTATATAGTGGGAGCATCACCCGGATCTCCCGAGAGCAGCTATGCCGTGTCCGGCAATGCCACCGAGGTATGCAACATCCATACCAAGGACTATGTAGACAAAAAGGAAGAAAAGAAAAAGAAAAAGGAAGAGGCCGAAAAGGCAAAGCAGCAGGAAGAGGAAGAAGAGGAAGACTACGAGGAAGATGAGGAGTTCTGGGACGAGGAGGACGACGAGGACTGGGATTACTCCGAAGATGAGGAGTTTGATGACACGGAAGTGATAGAATAAGAAAAAGCCTTCGCCGCGAGATGGCGAAGGCTTAATTTTTTATTTTTTGGGCTTAAGTATCTTTTTGGCAATGGACTTAAGGCGATCCTTTGCAGTCTTTTTTTCCGGAGCAGATTTTTTCTTTTCCGCATTTTTCCACTGGCGGCGGAGATAACGTATGCCTTCCACCTGGGTGTCATAATCCGCAAAGGGAAGCGGTACCAAAGGTCCTTTGAAATCAATGGAAGCGATCTTTTTATCAAATGGGGTGACGGTATCCTTGCTGTAGTTTGGATCGTCGTAAATGGTCGCTAATTTGTTTCGCTTAAAGAACTCGTGATATTTTTCAAATCTTTCCTGATGTCCTTCAAGGATCTGGTCAAAGTCCACGCCCTTTATCAAAGAAAAGATATCCGCATCGGCGGGAAGCTCATCTATCGTGGTGTGCGGCAGGTTGTGATACTCAGCCAGCTCTAATACACGGTTGTCAGGAGCTATGATGAATGCAGGCGTACCGGAGATCACTGCGGCTATGTTGCCGTGGATGCGGGAACCTACCGACAGGTCGCGTCCACGCAGATACTCAAACCACGCTTCGGCGGAGACAAAGCCTCTTACCTTGTTTTCTCTGTAGAGGGGATGCTCCAGATCCTGGGGATAATCTTTGTATACCTTCATGTTTTTTTGGGTATCCTTTATGCTGATACCTGAAAAAAGCGTTTTAAACTCGTATACATTTTGCGGTACATAGTAGTGATCCGGCATCTTTTGGCAAACATCATTTAAAAACAGATGCAGTTTTTCCGGAAGAACTGCCTTTGAATTGATGCTTACTTTGGTATGTTCATCCGGTGTAAACTTTCTTGGCTTTGGCAGGTCGGCTCCGTATAAAAACATGGAGGGACAACCTATGACCATAAAGTCCTTGTCACGTACAAAACCAAGATGCTCCAGATAGGCAGCGGTCTGTTCTCCCCGGATACCGATGCAGTCAGACTTTTTTAAGACTGCATTTACAAAATGACGAGATGCTGCATCAAAGGGATACTCTCCTTTGTCATCCGCCTTTATGACGCCGTTTACACCTACTCCGATGACGACGCAGGGTATGGAAAGCCTGGAAATAAGATAAGTCAGTGCGGTCAGTTCGTTTATAAAGCTGATCCGAAATGCATTGGCCAGGGGGATGATAAAGGCCTCGTATTCACGGTTGAGATCTGAGATCTTGGCATCATCCAGCATGGATGAGGTCTTTATATAATCGATCTGGACGTCCTCACACATGAGAGCACGTGAAATGCTGTGTGGGAACAACAGATTGCCCGAATTGTCGCCGATCAGGTTTTTACTGATGCAGTCGAAATGCGAGGGATTGTCAAAACACCCCGAGGGGGCGCGCATAAGATATTTTTTCATAGTGCTCCTCCTAAGTTTTACAAATTATACCACGAAAGCACGAGGAGAAACAATACTTATATTGCTTCGACGACGCTACGCGATAACGGTCGCTATGCGGCCGTTATACCACACATTCAAGTGTCGTTGCAATTTTTATGATTTTCGCGTAAAATAAGTAGGTTATAAATATATCATGTAGAAGGAGTGTGTTTTCCGATGAATTTTAAAAGCAGGATCGTTGCAGCTTCCATGGTTGTTGTGATGGCATTTTCCACCTTTGGTTCATATATGCCATTTGCAGACAGTCTTGTGGATGTTGCAGAGGCCGGATATGAGGGAGAAGGAGTATTGCAGATCCTTTCAACTACGGATCTGCACGGACAGAGTACAGCTTACAATTACAATACCGCATCAGACAGATCAAAGGGATCACTGGCACAGATCATCACTGTGGTCAAGTCTTTGAAAAGGGGTCTATCTCATGGTGCCACCCTATTGGTGGACAGCGGAGATGATGTTTACGGATACGGTAATGAAAACCTCATGGAAGGTACCACATCGGGAGTGGAGTATCTCTTTGAGGAGATGATAGCTGCTGGCTACGACGTTATCACTTTGGGTAACCATGATTTTGACTATGGTTTTGAGTATATTCAAAAGGAGCTTAAGGACTCGGGCATAAAGAGCAAGGTGGTATGCGCCAACCTCTATCATGCCAAGACGAAAAAGCCGGTTTATCCCCAGTCCAAGATCATCTACAAGACTCTTACTACCACCACCGGCGTGAAGGAGACTGTAAAGATCGGCGTGACAGGTGCCGTGGTGCCTTCACTTACCACTCACTATGACTGGAAGGATACACTTTCCACCGGAGATATAGTATCAACAGTCAGAGTGCAGGCTGATGCCCTAAAGGCAGCTGGCTGTGATGTGGTCGTGGTGCTGGCTCACTCAGGTGTGGGTGGTAAGGCTCCAAAGGCCGGCACGGACAATGTGGCATATGCTATTTCAAAGATCGGATCTGTTGACGTGATCTGCGCCGGACACGGCCATGAGAACTTCCCTTCATCGGATGACAATGTTCAGAAATATTATGATTATCCCGGTGTCAATGAGGAGACGGGGCTGGTAAACGGAAAGATACTTGTGGAAGAGGCTGATCATGGGAGGGCGCTGGGTATTTCAAGGCTTCGCCTTTCCTTTACCGACGGCAGAGCTACCATAGTAGACAGGTCCGTAAAGGTCAGAAAGATAAAATCCACTGACAAGCAGGATGCCAAGATCGTAAAGCTCAACAAGCGGTATGACAAGAACTTTGCATCACAGAACAGAAAGACCATAGCAGGATGCGATTATCTGGTGGCCAATTACTTTGGCATGATCGAGGATGTGCCCCTGCTTCAAATGGTAAATGAGGCCAAGATCGCATACGGCCTTCGTATCATTGATGAACAGCTTACGGAGTACAAGGGTTACCCTGTCATTTCGGCTACCACCTATCAGGTGGCGGGTGCCAACGGATCCGAGGACTATCTGTCCATAGATGACGGCATCAAAAAGAGCGACCTGATGAAGGTACAGCCTACCGGTCAGGAAAAAGTTAAGATGTATACCATCACCGGAAAGCAGCTTCGGGAGACCCTGGAATGGGAGGCTGCGTCAGCCTACGAAAAGGTGGGCTACAGCAGCGAGGATGACTGGTCCGACGGCAAGATGGTGGCGCTGACAGGCAGGGGCTATGAGTCCGTGCTCAATTCCGCGTGGCTGGACAAATGGATGGGACTTACCGTATATGATGGAATAGAGTACACCATCGATCTTACACAGAATCCCAGATACAGTATTTCGGGACGACTGATCCACAGCGGATCCCACAGGATCACGGATATCACATACAATGGGAAAAAGGTCAATGACAACACGGTGCTTATCCTGGTGTCCAGAAACATAGCCACCACAAGCAGAAACCCCATCATCGGAAAGGCTATGAAAAACCAGACCATCCTTCCCAAGTCGGATTATCTGTCAGAGATATTTGAGGACTACTTCACGACTCAGATCCCCGACGGCACGCTGCATGACTATCTGGTGGCAGACGAGAACTTTACTCTGTCATGCCCTGAAGGAGACTATATAGTAAAGACCTCAGATACCGGCGAGGCATATGCTGCCGGCAGAAAGACCTGGTACAAGGAAGAGGTGGCGTCCACAGATTCCGGCTACGGTTATTATGCCGTTTCATTAGGGGGAGATGTGGCAGACAAGTCGGGCCCGTTTTTGGTGGCCGCACCCTTAAAGAAAAAGACAACCGGTAATCCGGTTGAGGTAGAGGTTTTGACCTCAGATAAAAACGGGGTAAATAAGGTAGAGTACAAAGAGGGTGTTTGCACCAATAACCCCGCTGACTGGACAGGCAGCCACGCAGTATCCGGAAGCTTCAAGGCCACGGACAACGGCTGGTATTCGGTACGTGCCACAGACAGGCTGGGCAATACCAATATCCGTTACGTGCATATTGAAAACATCGATCCCAATGTTTCTGAGGCTCCTACCATTGACAAGTTTACGAACAAGATGACAAAGATCACCGGTAAGGCTTCTCCCAAGGGTGAGGTTACGGTGGCAGTAGGCGGAAGCCAGTATACCGCAACGGCAGACAGCAAGGGCAATTATTCCGTGACTGTTCCTTACCAAAAAGCTGATGCCAAGATCAGGGTATGGCAGTACGATACCCAGGGCAGAAAGTCGGCGGAGACAGTGGCCTATGTCACCAGAAGAGGCGGAAACATACCTGACGTATTTACCGTGGACAACAGGACTCCTTATATCAAGGGTGAGCTGAGTGATTCCAAGTACAGTTCCATCGTGGTGATCCACGACGGAAAGATATATGTGCCGGAGCAGTTTGTCAGCTACTACAAGCTTTCAAAGCTTTATTCAGTAAACAGATATACATTGAAGCGTACTTCTTACAAGAGATTGTCTGACGGCACCTACAAGATCACCATTCCTTACTGTAATGCAGGGGATTCAGTCAGGATATACAGTGTGGACTGGAACGGCAGACTTTCTGCAGCTACCAATCTTACAGTAGAGGACAAGGGACCCAATGTGCCCAAGCTGGCAGACTATGTGATCGCCGAAGAGGGTGTCATCACCGGAAAGCTCAATGCTCCCAAGTCCAACACTACCTACAGGGCATTTGTATCAGTTGACGGTTTCCGCACCTACGCAGATCCCGAGAGCGACGGCAGGTTCATGATCGATGCGGGGCCTGTAGATGCAGGAAGCACCGTAAAGGTTGGCGTCCAGGATGAAGTGGATGGTGAGTGGCGTACCAGTGCCATCCTCGACTTATGGGCCCTGGGTATGGCTTCACTGAGTGATGCGGATACCGGAGACGTCACCTTTGATGAGATGGACGACAAGATGGATATCATCAGCGGAAGCGTGGATGACTACACCGGTGACATTACACTGCTGCTCCCCGGTGGCAGACGTACCGTTACCGTCAGTGAGGACGGCGATTTCGAGTTTTCATGCGAGAGCAATCTCAGAAAGAATACCTCGGTAGGTATCATCCTTCGTTCCGCAAAGCATAACGTCAAGATCTTTGGTACAGCCAAGGTCAAGGAGGCTGCTCCTGAGGATCCCGAATGGATCACCGACAAGATCACTGAGGATACCACCAAGGTCAAGTTCTTTGACGAGGACAAGGATCCTGCATTTTTGAAGGTGGGAGGAAAAGTATACAGACCTGCGGCAGTGATAGAGTCTGAGGCCCGCGGCGGATATATATACGTCTTCAAGATCAAGAAACCCAAGAAGGGTGCGGTGGTCAGAGGCTGGCTTGAGAATACCGGCGGCGATACAAAGCGTATCAAGATGACGGTCAAAAAGGGCAAGAAAAAGAAGAAAAAGACCGAAGAGGAAACTGCTTTGGAGGCTCTGGCCGAAGATCAGTAGAGATAAAGGAAGTATATGTTACGAAGATTTATCGATGACAACAAAAAATATTTAAACTACACCAAGTATGCGGCAAAGTCCGACCTAAAGGCCGAGGTCGCGGATTCCCACCTCGGCTGGGTGTGGTGGGTACTTGAGCCGCTGTGTTTCATGCTCATCTATACCTTCATCTTTGGTGTGGTGTTCAACGCAAAAGAGGACTATTTTCCCATCTTTGTGTACACGGGACTTACGGCGTGGAACTTTTTTTCAAAGTGCTTAAAGCTTTCTGCCCGGATGGTCAAGCGAAACAAGGGGATCATTTCAAAGGTTTATTTGCCAAAGTATGTGCTGGCAGAAACCTGCATCCTGGTAAATGCATTTAAGATGCTTATATCCTTTGTCATCATAGTGGTGATGATGGTGGTCTTCAGGGTGCCGGTGACCTTTAATATACTCATGGTGCTTCCGATGCTCATACTGTTAGTGCTTTTGACCTTTGGATGCATGTGCGTGGTGATGCACTTCGGAGTGTATGTGACAGATCTTTCCAATGTTACGGACATTGCCCTAAGACTCTTGTTTTATATGACGGGTATCTTTTATTCCATAGACAAGCGTATCGGAAAGACCTACCCCGAGCTTGCCAGCATCATGGGCAAGGCCAATCCCATGGCCTTTATCGTTAACGGACTTAGAGACAGCCTGCTATACAGCAGCAGGCCTTCGTTCAAGCTTACGGCCCTCTGGTTTGTGCTGGCTGCACTGATCTGTATCTGGGGTGTAAGGCTTATTTATAAAAATGAAAACAACTATGTAAAGGTGATCTGATGAGTGATGTAGCTATCCGGGTGACAGACCTTAAAATCACATACAGGACCATGAAAAAACAGTCCTTCAAGGACCTTTTCAACAGGAAAAACCGTCGCGAGGAGATCGAGGCTTTAAAGGGTATTTCCTTTGAGATCAACCGCGGTGAGATCGTAGGTATCATTGGGAAAAACGGCAGTGGCAAATCCACACTGCTCCGAGCCCTGGCGGGCATATTTACCGCAGACAGCGGTACCATAGAGACCTTTGACAATACCATTTCCCTTCTTGCCATAGGAGTAGGCTTTAACAAGGAACTTTCCGGCAGGGAGAATATCGTTTTGTCCGGACTGCTTTTGGGCTTTACCGAAGAAGAGGTCAAAAAAAAGATGCCTAAGATCATAAAGTTCTCCGGTCTGGGTAAGTTTATTGATATGCCGGTGAGGACATATTCCAGCGGTATGTTTTCAAAGCTTTCATTTTCGATCACCGCTGTTTTGGAAACAGACATCATGCTGGTGGATGAGGTGCTTTCGGTAGGCGATGCAAGATTTAAAAGAAAGAGCCGCCGAAAGATGAGGCAGCTTATAAAGGATGAAAACCGTACCGTGGTCATAGTATCCCACAGTATCGAGACCCTTAGGAAGCTTTGTCAGCGGATGATATGGATGAATGACGGTGAGATCGTTATGATAGGCGAAACCAATGAGGTTTTGGACAGATATGAGGCCTTCATGGAAGAAGGTGAAAGTGCCTCTGAGGCTGAAGTGGCTGAGGAGGAGACTGCAGCGGAGGAATCTGCCATGCAGGAATCTGAATCGACAGGAGACTCGGGAGAATAGATAATATGTCAGCAGGCAGTATTAAAGTTTCTGTGATCATGCCTGTCTACAATACGGCTCAGTATTTGAGGGCTACGTTGGATGCGGTACTTTCACAGACACTTAGAGACTGGGAGCTAATATGCGTGGATGATGGTTCCACGGACGGCTCGCTTGAAATACTAAATGAATATGCAAACAGAGACGGACGGATAAGAGTATATACACAGGAAAATCAATTTGCGGGAGCGGCCAGAAATGCCGGCTTCGCAGAGGCTATAGGGGATTATGTGATCTTTTGGGACAGTGATGATCTCTTCCACGAGACGGCATTGGAGCGTATGTATGAGACTATCGTCAGGGATGACGCGGATGTCTGCGTGTGCGGAGGATGCTGGTATATCGAGGATCGGGAGTGGCTTTTGCCAAATCAGGGTTATCTCAACATGACACGTATACCGGAGACCAAGCGTCCTTTTTCCAGGGATGACATTCCCGATACCATACTTAATTTTTCCGGTACATCCGCATGGAACAAGCTTTACCGCAGGGGGTATCTTTTGGATGAGGGCCTTGTCTTTCCTCCCTACCGTACCTACGAGGATGTGTGCTTTTCCATTTTATCCGTTGCACTTGCGGACAAGATCACTGTGGTGGATGAGGAGCTTTTCTTCTATCGCAGAGGCCGGGTGGGAAGCCTGATATATACCATATCGCAGAATCCTATAGATCCCGGACTGTGCTGGATGGATATATACTCAGTCCTTTCGGACAGGGAGATCCTCCCCAAGAGAAGCTTTGACAATATGTGTGTCAGCTCATTGTCCTATGCCATCCGTCATTACACGGATTACAAGTCCGTCAGGCAGTTGTTTTTGTTTTTAAAGGAAAAGGTGTTTCCTCTTCTCTGGATAAAAGAGCATGAGGAAGATGATTATTATTTTGTGGGTTGGTACAACGAGTTCATCCGCAGGATCTGGGAGGACAAGCCGGAGGACTTTATGGTGTTTCTGACCACCCTCTCCTTTGAAGAGATGACTGACATGGATTATCGCAGGAAAAAGGCCATTTTGGACAAGGAGAACTACAAAGAGAGACTAAAAGACCAAAGAGAACGTAACAGTGATCTCAAGGAGAGGAATCTGGATCTTCGTAACAGATATGTGGATCTTAGGGACAGGTACAACAACATTCTCTCTGTCAGGATGAAGAGGTTTGTATACAGATTAGTCGGAGGAAAAGATGACGAAGGAGAAAGCGAAGGAGATTTTGACGAGCCATGACCAGCTTCAGGTGATGGATGGCTTCGATGAGCTTTCGGAGGATGAAAAAGAGGGTTTGCTGTCACAGATAGAGGCAGTAGACTGGGATGCTGTGGATCATGCAGGTCATGAGAAGCAGGCAAAAAGAGGAGAGATATCACCGCTGGCCGCAGTTGAGATCTCGGAAATTGAAAAAAGACACGAGGAGTTTACCGAAGAGGGCATAAAGGAGATAAGGGCTAAAAAGGTTGGAGCTGTGCTTTTGGCAGGAGGAATGGGAACCCGCCTTGGACATACAGGCCCCAAGGGCAGCCTCAATATTGGAAAGACCCGAAAGCTCTACATATTCGAATGCCTTATCAACAATCTTTTGGAGGTCACCGATATGGCCGGGGAGTACATTCCCCTTTATATCATGACCAGTGAAAAGAACCACTCCGAGACAGTCAGGTTTTTTGAGGAGCAGAATTATTTCGGATATCCTCCCGAGGAGGTTTCGTTTTTTATCCAGGATATGGCGGCAGCTGTTGACTTTTCCGGCAAGCTGCTTTTGGAGGCGCCGGGACGTTTGGCCACATCTCCAAACGGAAACGGCGGCTGGTTTAAGTCGCTGAATACCAGCGGACTTTTGGATGATATCCACGACAGGGGCATAGAGTGGCTCAATGTTTTTGCGGTGGACAACGTACTTCAAAGGATCTGTGATCCTGCATTCATCGGAGCGACGGTTCTTGACGGGGCTGAAAGCGGCAGCAAGGTTGTTAAAAAGGCTTCTCCCGATGAGAAGGTCGGGGTGCTTTGTTTAGAGGATGGCAGACCTTCCATAGTAGAGTACTACGAGATGACAGAGGAGATGCGTACATCCTTTGATGAAAACGGTGAGCTGAAGTACAGGTTTGGCGTGATATTAAACTACCTTTTCAGGGTTGATGCTTTAGAGCGTCATATGAATGATTCACTGATGCTGCATGTGGTAAAGAAAAAGATACCATATATCGATAAGGATAAAAAACTAATCGAGCCTGATGAGCCAAATGGCTACAAGTTTGAGACACTGATACTGGACATGATACATATGATGGATTCCAACCTGGTGTACGAGGTGGTCAGGGAAAAAGAATTTGCCCCTGTAAAGAATCTTACCGGTGTGGATTCCGTGGATACTGCAAGGGAACTTTTAGAGAAAAACGGAGTAACTTTATAGTTTATGTACGGAGAAGAGAAAACCAGCTGGGTCAAGCATCTGGATTTTACGCTCATAGATCTTGTGTGTATTGAGGCGTCCCTGGTCATAGCCTACGCCTGGAGATTTTCCGGCAGGCTTTTGTTTTACGAGGACATCTATGTCAGGATCGCACTTTTGGCTGCCCTTTTGGATCTGGTCGTGGTGTTTTTCGCAGAGCCCTATAACGGGATATTGAGGCGTACCAGATATCAGGAGATAAGGGCTACATTTACATTCTGTATTCTGGTGTTTGGCGGACTATTGTCATACATGTATGCGACCAAGCAGTCGGAACTGTATTCACGACAGATGCTGTTTGTATACCTGTTTACGTCCATGTTCTTGTGCTATTTTTCCAGAGTCTCATGGAAGATAGTAGTGCGGCAGAGAAAGCTTCGGGATAAAAACAAGGCCATCATGACAGTAGTGGCGGAAGATGACAACGTGGAGGCCTGCCTCCGCGAGATAGCCATGAACAAGTACACCAACTTCAAGGTGACGGGAGTTGTGGTGGTGGATGTGGACAGACGGGGCGAGACTATTATGGGTGTACCCGTGGTGGCCTGTGCAGATACCTTTTTGGATTATGTCCGGACCAATGTGGTGGACGAGGTCTTTATCGACGGCAACACCCGTGCCAGCTCAGAGGCGCTGGCTACCGAGCTTATAGAGCTGGGAACTACGGTGCATATGTCGCTGGTCCACAGCAACCGGCTTGTTCCCAACAGGCAGCTTGACAATTACGGTACCTATATCGTGCTGACATCCAGTATGAAGATAGCCACCTTCAGACAACTGGTTGTAAAGCGTGCCATGGATATAGTCGGTGGTATAGTGGGACTTTTGATCACTGCGGTGGCTTTTGTCATATTTGCCCCCATCATAAAGATCCAGTCTCCGGGGCCGGTGTTTTACCAGTCCATAAGGATTGGAAGAAATGGCCGGCGGTTTAAGTTTTACAAATTCAGGACCATGATCCCCGACGCGGACAAGCATCAAAAAGAACTGGCTGAAAAGAATGAGA
>CAMODS010000021.1 GCA_946611525.1 uncultured Lachnospiraceae bacterium
TATACTACCTCATCAAAATCATTAAGATAATTCAAAAACTCCTCCCTGGGGATGGGCTTTGAGAAATAGAAGCCCTGCTCATGATCGCAGCCCAGTTCGGACAGTTTTTTCGCCATCTCCAGCGTCTCGACTCCCTCGCATACAACCTCTTTGTTGCTCTCCTTAAAAAGAGAAAGCACATGAAGAAGGGTGCTGTTACCATCATTGAAATATGCCCAGACAATAGACTTGTCGATCTTTACTATCTGAAGGGGCAGGCTCATGACATTGACAAGGTTGGAAAAACCTGTGCCATAGTCATCCAGCGAGAAGCTCACGCCACTTTTCGTAAGCATCTCCATGTTTTCCCTGGCAACTGCCGAATCTGTGGAATAGGACTCCGTGATCTCCAGATTGATCCGCGAAAAGTCCACACCATAGCGCTCCACTATATCCTTAAACTCAAAAGCCAGCTGCTCTCTCATGCACTGCACCGGCGACAGATTGACTTCCACATAATCAAGTCCCAGTTCATCCAGATCATTATCCCTGATAAATTCACAGGTCTTTTCAAAAACCTTCTGCCCCAGCATTAAGATGGAACCATTTTCTTCAGACTTGCCAATAAACTTATCCGGCATTAAAAGTCCAAGCTTTTCATCACGTATGCGGGCCAAAACCTCGGCAGAACTGATCTTTTTCTTTTTGGTATCATAGATGGGCTGGAAGTAAATCTCCAGTGAGTCTCCACTGATAGCCCGCTCGATGGCCGCCTCTACCTCCAGGTCATATGCAGCGGACTTAAGCATCTGCTCGGTCACTCTGCCCACTGCACCATCCCCCTGCTTTAGCGCCTCATTCAGTCCCATCTGCATGGCACTTCGCATCTCTTCGTATGATGCCGGACGCAGCTTGTCATCAAAGATGGCAAAACAAGGTGAAAGCATGATATCGCCCTTTGAAGTCTTGATCGGTTCTGAAAAATACTCCGTCGCCGCTTCCCTTGCCTTGAGTATCTCATCATCATCATCCAAGAATAAAAAGCATCCGTTTTTAATGTAAAAAATCGTGTTATTGGGAAAAGTAAGACGGATATGTGTACCTATCCTGTCCAAAACATTGTTCATGACCTCGTCACCATAGCTGGTTCGCAAGTCATGGTAGCTCTCAAACGCCATAACCCCCACACGATGATACTTTTTGTAGTGAATGTACTCATTGTACAAAAGCTTCAGGCCATCCAGATTAAAAATAGATGTGACATGATCCCTGAACTTGTCCGGGTTTTCCTCAGACAGGCACATGATAAGAAGTCCTGCCGTCACACCCATGGAAAGCGTCTGGGTATGAGGGGTGAAAAACTGCTGAAGAATGGAACCGCCTGCCGTAAACAAAACAAACAAATATACAGACCAGCGGGATATCCTCTTTATCCTCTTCTTCTGCCCCATGATATGGAGTATGGCCATAAAGTAATATAGCATGCCAATGGCAAATACATAGATCCTGCCGGGGCCGTAATGGAACTCACCATTTTCATCCAGATAAAAGATCAGATGATTTATAGGAGAAAATGCAACCGCCACACTGAGCAATAGCTCCGGTCCGTTTATGGCGATCATCTCTGCCACTCCCGATCCAAAAAGATTCCCGGTAAGTGCCATGCAATAGATCAAAAAGATATTCGCACTGATAAGCCGCAAAATATAGTATATGATATTGATGGTATAAAGCATACCCATGGAATACCTGTCGGGGTATGAAAGCATGATGGATGCCACTACATCTGTAAATGCCACCAGCATATGGCAGGTCATAAGTGACAGGAAAATGAGATTCTTACGCAAAGGAAGTATCTGGCGGCGCAAAATGTACACCATCAGGATTGAGATGATAAACAGCGCACACATATCAAGATCAAGATTCCAGTCAATCTCAGCAGAAAACATTTAAATTCTCCATAAAACCTTACCACCTCACCGTATTATACTTTAACACCCTTAAAAAATCAAACATAAACAGGCACCTATAGGCAGTCCAAATTAAAGTGTGCCTCGTCTACCAGCCTTTTTACCGCATCGGAAGAAAAGTCAAAAGCCGTACCATCTTCCGGCTTATTTTTTAGCAGATATATGAGATATTCTATATTACCCTTTGGTCCCTTTATGGGTGAAAAGGAAAGCCCCGCAGGATAGAGATCATTTTCGGCCGCAAAAGTAAGCACCTTTTCTATGACCTCACGATGTACCTTCGGATCTCTTACAACTCCTTTTTTCCCTACCTGCTCACGGCCTGCTTCAAACTGTGGCTTTATCAGGCATACCGCACTGCCCTCGTCGGACAAAAGTGCACTTACCACAGGAAGAACCAGTTTCAGTGAGATAAAGGACACATCCACGGAGATAAAATCAGGTACATCATCAATATCATCCGGCACCATGTAGCGGACATTGGTCTGCTCCATGCACACCACCCTCTCGTCAGTCCTGAGCCGGTAATCCAGCTGGTTGGTACCCACGTCCACGGCATACACCTTTTTGGCACCCCTTTGAAGCATACAGTCTGTAAAGCCTCCGGTGGATGCACCTATGTCCATGCACACCTTATCCGTAAGATCTATGGGAAACTCCTCCATAGCTTTTTTAAGCTTGTAACCGCCGCGGCTGACAAACTCCATGCCACTGCCTCTGACCTCAATATCAGCATTTACAGGAAATGAGGCACCGGCCTTGTCCTCCCGGACGCCGTTTACAAAAACGATCCCCTCCATGATGAGAGCCTTGGCCCTCTCACGACTCGGAGCCAGTCCCCGCTCTGTAAGTATTATGTCCAGTCTTTCCTTAACAGGTTTATTTTCTGCCACTTTTAACTTCCTTTTTTATCCTAAGTGCCAACGACTCGGCATCCAGCCCGAGACGCTGCTTCAAAAGAGCCACGTTGCCATGTTCCACAAACTCATCCGGAATGGAAATGATCTCTATCC
The DNA here is from genome assembly GCA_946611525.1 of uncultured Lachnospiraceae bacterium. Lineage (GTDB taxonomy): Bacteria > Bacillota > Clostridia > Lachnospirales > Lachnospiraceae > JAILEN01. Next base: position 2,963 of record CAMODS010000021.1, read on the forward strand.
TGCCCTTGTAACCCAATGACAAAAGATGGTCTGTCACATGCTCCCCAAAACCACCGGAACGAACATTTTCTTCCATGGTAAATACCATATCATACCTGTCGGCCGCCTCTTTTAGATAGGCCTCATCCAGGGGTGCGGCAAACCTGGCATTGCATACCGCCACCTTTATCCCCTCGGCAGACAATAGCTTTTTGACCTTCATGGCCACATCCACCATGGAACCGATGGCGTATAAAAGCACCTTGCCACCGGCCTTGATGGGCTCACTGCGTCCCAGCTCAATGGGCGCTCTGTATTCTTTGTAGTTAATGCAGGCCTCTCCTCTCGGATAGCGGATGGCCACAGGGCCGGACTCGTAGGATACCGCCCACTTTACCATATCGGAAAGCTCATATTTGTTCTTGGGTGCCATTACCACAAGATTTGGGATGGTGGTAAGATAGGACAGATCAAAAACGCCCTGATGTGTGGCTCCGTCACTTCCCACCAGGCCTGCACGATCCACCGCAAACACCACATGAAGCTTCTGAAGCGCCACATCATGGAGTACCTGGTCATAAGCCCTTTGCAAAAACGAGGAATATATAGCCACCACCGGAACGAGCCCCCTGGTAGCCATGCCTGCGGCAAAGGTCACCGCATGCTCCTCAGCTATCCCCACATCAAAAAACCTGTCGGGGAACATGTTGTGGAAACGCTTAAGTCCCGTGCCGTCCATCATGGCTGCAGTAACAGCCACCACCTTGGGATCCCTGTCACCCATTTTTCTCATTACCGTGGAGAAAATGTCAGTGTATGAAGGCTTTTTGGATACCAGGGGAAGACCTCTTTCCGGATCAAAAGGATCCGCCCCGTGGAAACGGCTGGGATGACGCTGCGCCGGCAAAAAGCCCCTGCCCTTTTCGGTGATAACATGCACCAGCACCGGGCCGTGGAACTCACGGGCACGCCTAAAGGCACGTTCCATATCCTCGATGTTGTGTCCCCTGACGGGACCTATGTACATGATGCCCAGATCTTCAAAGATCATTCCCGGGATCAAAAGCTGCTTGATACCGTTTTTTACCTTGCGGATGCCGCGGACCAGAGCATGTCCTATGAGGGGTATCTTTTCAAGTGCAGACTGTACGCCCTCTTTTAACTGCACATATCCCCTGCTGGTACGGACACGGATGAGATGGTCGTGCATGCCGCCCACATTTAAGGATATGGACATATTGTTGTCATTTAATACAATGATAAAATTAGTTTTTAGATTGGAGGCGTTGTTCATAGCCTCATATACCATGCCGCCGGTAATGGAACCGTCTCCGATGACGGATACCACGTCAAAATCCTCCCCCACGATATCCCTGGCTGTAGCTATGCCAAGCCCCGCTGAGATTGAGGTGGATGCATGACCGGTTCCAAAGGCATCCGCCGGGCTCTCATCGATGCGAGGAAAGCCGGAAATGCCGCCGTAACTTCGCAGTGTGTCGAACTTTTCACCTCTGCCCGTAAGGATCTTGTGGGTGTAGCTCTGGTGTCCCACATCCCAGATGATACGGTCCTTTTCCACATCAAAAACACGGTGCAGGGCTATGGTAAGCTCAACCGCACCGAGGTTTGACGCCAGATGTCCGCCGGTATGAGACAACGTATCTATTAAAAAGGATCTTATCTCCTCTGCTAAAAGAGGCAGATCCTCCCTGTCTATTTTTTTAACGTCATTTGTATTCTTTATCTGCTCGAGAATCATATATAAACCTTAAAGATCCTTCGCAATATCTACACCCCGATCACCGGTCAATATCTATTTGTCACGGGTGGTAAGTTCTGTAAAAAGAGCATGTAAAAAAGTCTTGTTGCCCGGCAGCTCGTCCAGAAGCTCATGGGCCTCATCCGTAAGTTTTTTAACATCCTCCTTGGCACGGTCCATACCATAACAGACCACATAGGTGAGCTTTTCATTTTTCGCGTCGCTGCCTATGGGTTTTCCGAGGGTGGTCTCATCGCCCTCCACATCCAGGATATCATCTCGGATCTGGAAAGCCAGACCGATGTTTTGCGCAATCGATACAACAATATCCTGCTGCTTTTCAGATGCACCTCCAAGGATGGCTCCCACCATCATGGCTGCCATAATAAGTGCTCCGGTCTTGTTCCTGTGGATATAGGATAAAAGCTCCCCGCCGCCTGAAGCACCGGACTTTTCTGCCTCCACATCAGCCGTCTGTCCACCTATCATGCCATAGATACCCGCACGGTCAAAAAGCAGCCGCTGGGCATATGCCAGACGCTTTATATCATCATCTGCACACCCGTCCACCGCACGGGTGGTAAGCTCCATCGCATAATTTAAAAGAGCGTCCCCGGCCAAAATGGCTATAGCCTCGCCGTACTTTGCATGGGTGGTAGGCATACCGCGACGCAGCATGTCATTGTCCATGGCAGGCAGGTCGTCATGTACCAGTGAGTAACTGTGGATGCACTCGATGGCCGCCATGTAGTACCTTAGCTCATCCTCCACCACGAACTCATCACCCCTGCCGGAAAACAGGCGGTAGCACTCCTGCATGAGGATGGGGCGCAGGCGCTTTCCTCCCACACGAACACTGTAGTTCATTGCTTCTATCACCGTTTTGGCAAAGCCCTCCTCACGGGGCAGGCACTCCTCTATGATACGTTCCGCACGGTCACGGCGTTTGGTCATCTCTTCAATGAAATCATAATCACTCATCCAGATCACTCACACTCCCGTCTTCACTAAGCTTTTTAACCTTTTCTTCAACGGTGTCTATGCGACCCGAAAGCTGCTTTAAAAGCTTCATGCCATCTTCATAAAGTGTGAAGCTGTCCTCCAGCGACACCTCGGCATCATCCATTTTTTCTATTATCGCCTCAAGGGCGTCAAAATCTTCTCTTATGGTTGTTTCCATTTCTTCTCCACTCTGGACAGTATCTCTCCGTCTGAAACATTTAGCCGGAGCTCATCACCGCCGGCCACCTGGTCCACGGACACCAGCCGCTTGCCGGAAGCATCCCTGGCGTAGGCATATCCCCCTGCCAGCTTTTTAGCCGGAGATCTGCCGTCTATCCTCTCTGCCAGTACCGAAAGCCTCCGCCTGTCTGATGCCAGCCTGTTGTCCATGGCTGTATCAAGCCGAAGCCTCACATTACTAAGCTCCTTTTTTATACTCAAAAGCTGATTCTGGGGACTGTGCTTTTTTAAAGCCTCGCTGTCGGCCAGAAGCCGCATCCTGCTGTAGCCTATGATGCGCTCCATCCGGTCTGACAGCCTGTCCGAAAGTCTGTCTATCTCAGCCACAAAATCATCATAGGAAAAAACTGCAAGCTCTGCCGCAGCCGATGGTGTGGGGGCACGCCTGTCAGCCACATAGTCAGCTATGGTGGTATCTGTCTCATGTCCCACCGCAGATATGACAGGAGTCCTGGCATTGAAAATGGCGTATGCCACCGGCTCCTCATTAAAGGCCCACAGATCCTCTATGGATCCACCGCCACGGCCCACTATCATCACATCCGGCTCCAAAGCGTCCAGCCGCTCTATGGCCGCCGCGATGGACTCCGCCGCCCGTTCTCCCTGAACCTGTGCGGGGGATAAGATGATCCTGACGTATGGATTCCTGCGGTGGGCAATCTGTATCACATCCCTGATGGCCGCACCTGTCTCTGCCGTCACTACGCCAAGGGTGGTAATATGCTCCGGGATAGGCTTTTTATACATCTCGTCAAACATGCCCCGCTCCGAGAGTTCCTTTTTAAGCTCCTCATATTTTATGAAAAGCTCTCCCAGTCCCTCGGGCTCGATACGGTCTGCGATGATCTGGTAGGTCCCCCGGACGGTATACACATCCACACTTCCGGTGACCGTAACCGAAGCTCCGTTTTTAAGCTCACCCTTTAGACCGCTTCGTCTGCTCTTCCACATGGCCACGGAGACCTCGGCACCCTTGTCCTTTAGGGTAAAATATATGTGTCCGGATGAGCCGGCGCCCTTGAAGTTGGATACTTCACCCCTCACGGAAATATGGGACAAAAGAAAGTCGGATGTCACCATGTTTTTAATGTAGTTGTTGAGCTGGGATACGGAGTAAACGCTTTTTTCCATATCACTCGTCCTGTCCGATGACCCTTGCCAGAACACCGTTTACAAAGGACGGGCTGTTTTCCTCTCCATAGGACTTGGCCAGCTCCACCGCTTCGTTGATGGCGATGCCACGGGGCAGGTTCTCGTAAAGCACCTCATATACCGCCAGGCGCAAAAGCGACTGTTCCACTCTGCCCATACGTGAAAGCTTCCAGTTCTCGGACCTCTCCTCGATACGATCATCGATCTCCTTTTGATGAGCTATGATGTCGGCAACCTTTTTTTCAACGTACTCGCCCTGGTCGCCCATATCCCTCTCTTCGATAAAGATCCTCATCTGATCACCCATCTCATCCTCGGGATGAAACTGTGTCAGAAACAGAAGGCAAAAGGTCTCTTCCCTAAGCTGATGTCGATTCATAAAAAATGTCTCCTTTGCAAAAAAGAGGACACCACACCGGTATCCTCTCTTCAATTATGATTGATGTTTTCAAAGTTCCGGTAATGCGGGACATCCCGCTGGTCATCTTATGAACCGGACGTGCCTGTCACACTGGCGATCCGGATGTCCACTGCCGAGACTCCGATGCCGGTCATGTTTTCCACGCTCTGCTTAACCTTGTCCTGGACTGCCTGGCAGACCTCAGGTATCACAAAGTCGTACTCTATATTGATGGATGCGGATACAGACAGGCTCTCGTCCTCATTACCGGAGATCTTGATAGCCTTTTGAAGTCTGCTGCGTCCTGCTTTGGTGATATTGTCACTGGTGAGATTGCCGGCGAGGGAACTGACCCCCTTCACCTCTGTAGCGGCAAGGCCCACGATAATAGCCAAAACTTCATCTGTAACCGTAACATTTTCCTTGATACTGTATGTTTTTTTATCAGCCATAAAATGCCTCCTATCGTCATCCCAAGGGTCTGCCCCCGGGAACCGTTTTACAGGAAACATAATAACACTTTTTTAGCTAAAAATAAACATAAAATATCCTTATCTTACTTATGCATTTTTGGATGCGTAGTAGTCGTCGAAAAGCTTGTTGGTGGCATCAAAGGTCTGGTGGGAGATCTCGGGCAGGTCTCTGCCCCATGCTCCGGTGGCCTCTTTGAAGCCCTTTTCTATAGCCTTTTGCATATCCTTCATCTTTTCGGGGTCGTCACCGGCAAGGGCACTTGCGAAATCGAAAAGCCTCTGGGATGTCTGCTTTACGCCCCAGTATCCGTCCTCGGAGATGTCCTCCTGGGCCTGAGCCTTGGTTGCCGCATCCACTTCAAACTTGCCTTCGGCCAAAAACTTCCAGATGCTGTCATCCTCAAAAGCTAAGCTGTAGCTCTTGCCCTGACCCTCAAACATCTTTTTGACCAGGTTTTGCATATTGTCCAGATTGTGTTGCTGGTCAGCCTTCATCTTTTCAACTATGGCTGCACGGTCTGCCTCACTCTTCTGGTTGATGGTATAGGTGGCCTTTTTTGCATTTGAGGTATCAGCGGATCTTTCATATGTATCGGTATCTGTCTTTTTGGGCTTTTCTGTATCGATGCTCTTGTCGGATGTTTTTGCCGCCGTGGTAGCATAGGTGACTGTGGCACTGTTTATCTGTGATATTCCACTCATATGTCGTTTCCTCCTAAAACTAAATCTACATCCCTGTATCTGAATCCTACTCTGCTATCTCCTTTGTCTTTCCCGGATATGCGTCGCATGACAGACATTTCCCGGACGACAATGGGATAGTTTTCTACCTCTTATATCGGACGACCTGAAATAAAAGTTAACCCGCATTTCTGCCGAGAGCGAATGCTTTTTTATTTAATTCGATAAACTTCTCGGGTACGGTGGCCTCGAGTGCCTTCATCCATGCTTCTTCGGGCTGACCGAAATAGTGAGACAGCCTTCCCATAAGCACCATGTTTACAGCCTTTATGGACCCGGCCTCCTTTGCCAGGGACAGACAGTCCATGGCATCAACCTTCACGCCCTTTTTCTTCATCTTTTCCACAAGATCCTCGGGATACTGTGCAGCACCTGTGATCACCGGCATGGGATCGATCTTTTGGATATTTGTGACGATCTGACCGTCTTTTTTAAGATAGGGAAGATTCCTTGCCGCCTCCAAAAGCTCAAAGGATACGATGAAGTCTGCCTCTCCCCTGTCAACAATGGGAGAATATACTTTATCGCCATATCTGACATACGTCACTACGGAGCCTCCCCGCTGAGACATGCCGTGCACCTCGGATACCTTTACGTCCATTCCCGCATCTATCAAAAGGCGTCCCAACACCCGGGATGCAAGAAGTGATCCCTGACCGCCTACTCCGACTATCATTACGTTTTTTGTTTCCATTTTTTACTCCTTTATATCATTGAAATTGCAGGCAATTTCAATGATCAAATATAATACGCCCTGACGGGCTAAGAAAAAACTTCGTTTTTCCAGATATTGCCTGCGGCAATATCTATTATATGTACTCAGCAGTCGGTATGGGTTCAAATGGTTGTACACCTGAGAATGCATCCACCGGACAAAGCTTGCTGCAGACGTTGCAGCCCACACAAAGTGTCTCGTCAATATGAGCCTTCTTTTTACCGTCTACCTCTCTCATGGATACAGCGGGGCAGCCCACCTTCATACATGACTGGCAGCCTATACACTTGCTTTCATCCACGGTAAGAGGTGCATGAAGCTTGACATTTTTAAGCAGCGCGCAGGGACGGCGTGAGATGATCACGGAAGGTCCTGCTGCCTCAAGTTCCTCACTTACCACCTTTTCACAGGTCTTAAGATCATAGGGATCCACAACTCTTACATTTTCAAATCCCATGGCACGGACCAGCGCCACTAAATCGATCTTTCCTGCAGGCTCGCCCTTTATGTTGTAGCCTGTGGTGGGGTTTTGCTGATGTCCCGTCATACCCGTGATGGAATTATCCAAAATGATCACCACGGAATCCGACTGGTTGTATGCCACATTTGCCAGGCCCGTCATACCGGAATGCATAAAGGTGGAATCTCCGATAACGGCAACAGTCCTGTGTGATGATTCTTCGCCCAAAACCTTGTTGAAGCCGTGTGCCGCACCTATGGAAGCCCCCATGCAAAGTGTCATCTCCATGGCACCCAATGGCGGTGCTGCTCCCAAAGTGTAGCAGCCAATATCTCCTAAGACTGTGCAGCCTAATTTCTTCAGTGTATAAAACATGCCGCGGTGAGGGCATCCGGCACACATGATGGGAGGGCGAACGGGGATATCATCATCCAGACTCACTCCCTCAGGCACCTCCTGCCCAAAGGCCTCTGCCACCATATTCTGTGAAAACTCACCCAGCAGGGAAAGCTTTTCTTTTCCACTGACCTTTATACCAAGGGTCTTTACATAGTTTTCTATGATGGGATCAAGCTCCTCAACCACAAAAAGCTCATCCACAGTATCTGCAAAGTTTTCAATGAGACGAACGGGAAGAGGATTTACCATTCCAAGCTTCAGCACGGATACGCTGTCCCCAAACACCTCCTTTACATACTGATAGGAGGTTGAGGAAGTGATGATACCTATATTCCCGGTACCCTTTTCAATCCTGTTTACAGGTGAATTCTCCGCAAACTCAATAAGATCGAGGGTACGCTTTTCAACCAAAGGATGTCTCTTTATGGCATTGCCCGGTGTCATGACATACTTTGCGATGTTTTTCTCATATTTCTTTTCAGGCACCTCGCGCTTGCCCACCTCTACCAGCGACTGGGAGTGAGCCACTCTGGTGCACATCTTTAAAATGACGGGTGTGTCATATTTCTCAGAAATCTCATAGGCGAGCTTTGCAAACTCATATGCTTCCTCGGAGTCCGAGGGCTCGAGCATGGGAACCTTGGCCGCGATGGCATGGTGCCTGGAATCCTGCTCGTTCTGGGATGAATGCATTCCGGGATCGTCCGCCACCACGATCACCATTCCGGCATTGACTCCGGTGTAGCTCATGGTATAGAGGGGATCCGCTGCCACATTAAGTCCAACATGCTTTTGTCCGCAAAAGCTCCTCTTTCCTGCCAGGCATGCTCCAAAAGCACTTTCCATGGCAACCTTTTCATTAGGCGCCCACTCACAGGTTATCTCATCGTATTTAGCAGCCTCCTCTGTCACCTCAGTAGAGGGTGTACCGGGATAGCTGGACACAAAACAGACTCCTGCCTCATACAGTCCACGTGCTACGGCTGCATTGCCCAGCATCAGCTTTTTTTCACTCATAGTTCCTCCTTATTGTCAATATTTCATACAAAACATATATTATTATTCTCTGTCTTCCAAAGGAATGTATTCGGTGTGCGGTCCCCTCATGACATAGGCGGGTCGCATGATCTTGTTGTGGGAGCATACCTCCTCCATACGGTGTGCTGCCCAGCCCGAGATACGGGCGATGGCAAAAATGGGGGTATACAGCTCCTCAGGCAGATTAAGCATCTGATATACAAAACCGCTGTAAAAGTCCACGTTGGGAGAAACGCCCTTGTAGATCTTTCTTTCGTCAGCGATGATCTGGGGCGCCAAACGTTCCACCATCTTATAAAGTGCCAGCTCCTTGTCCTTACCCTTTTCAATAGCCAGCTTTTCCACAAAGCCCTTAAAGATCACGGCACGGGGATCGGAAAGTGAATACACCGCATGTCCCATACCATAGATGAGTCCCGCATGGTCAAAGGCCTCTTTTCTAAGGAGCGCCCTCAGATATGCAGACACCTCCTCTTCGCTGGACCAGTCACGAACCTGGGCCTTCATATCGGAAAACATGTGGATGACCTTTATATTGGCACCGCCGTGGCGGGGTCCCTTCAGGGAACCGAGGGCCGCCGCTATGGCTGAATATGTGTCCGTACCTGAGGATGACACCAGATGAGTGGTAAAGGTAGAGTTGTTACCTCCGCCGTGCTCCGCATGGAGTATCAGTGCCACATCCAAAAGCTTTGCCTCAAGGGGAGTAAAGTTTGAATCGTCACGCAGGCAGTGCAGGATGTTTTCCGCTGTGGAATACTCCTTTTTAGGCTGATGTATCACAAGACTCTGCCCCTTCACATAGTACTTGTATGCCTGATATCCGTATACCGAAAGCAACGGGAACATGGCCACCAGCTGCAGACACTGACGCAGCACGTTGTCCGGCGAGGTGTCGTCGGCATTCTCGTCATAGCTGTAAAGTGTCAGCACGCTCCTTGCCAGGGCATTCATCATATCCTTTGATGTCTTTTTCATCAAAACATCCCTGACGAAGTTCTTGGGAAGTGTACGGTACTTTGCCAGGATCTCGACAAAGTCATCCAGCTCCTGTCTGTTGGGAAGCTTGCCGAACAAAAGCAGATAGCTTGCCTCCTCAAATCCGAAGTGGTTCTCGAAATCCTGCTTTTTGATCATTTCCTGAACATTTATACCGCGGTAAAAAAGCTCGCCGTCGATGGGAACTCTCTCTCCGTTTACTTCCTTCATGGAATTGATCTCTGATATATTGGTAACTCCAACGAGC
>CAMODS010000022.1 GCA_946611525.1 uncultured Lachnospiraceae bacterium
GCCTCAGCCAAAGCCGGCCTCCGTAAAGCCTGCTTTTCCTGTGGATGAAAATGATCTGAAGTCCGCTTTTGAGGAGATCTCAGCAGTGGTGGAAAAGGGCGGCATAGACCAGATAAAGCCCATGGGTTCTCAGGAGAGTCCCCTTGTAAAGCGTGACAGGGTGGAGACCCCGCAGACAAAGGCTTTGGACGAAAAAAGACCGGAGCCTCAAAAGTCAAATGATGATACGAAGGTTATTCCGGCTACGGAGCGTTTTAAAAAGCAACTTTCCGACCGCAATCCTTTAGCTGATGAAGAGCAGAAGGGCTTTTTAAAGATCCTCTATAACACCCTTATGGACAACGAGGTGGAGCAGCGGTATGTCAATCAGATCATGGAAAATCTGGATCCCATGCTGTCGGCAGGTTCATCACTTGATCACATGATCAACAACATCTACCAGAAGATGGTATTGATGTTTGGCGAACCCAAGGTGATAAGTCTTTCTGAAAAGCGCCCCAAGGTGGTCTTTATCATAGGCCCCACAGGAGTAGGAAAGACTACAACCATAGCCAAGCTTGCAGCAAAGTTTATGCTGGAAAAGGACAAAAAGGTTGGTCTTTTGACCAGCGACACCTACAGGATCGCGGCTACAGAGCAGCTTCAGGTTTATGCCAGGATATTGTCGGCACCATTTACAATAATAGTGGACAACGACGCCATTAATGAAGAGATAAAAAAGATGCGTGACATGGATCTCATCCTTGTTGACACGGCAGGCTTTTCTCACAAGAATCAGGAGCAAAAGGACGATCTGGCAAGGATGCTTTCTTTGGTGGATGAGTCTTACGAAAAGGAGATATACCTGGTGCTTTCCGCAACCACAAAGTACCATGATCTCAGGGAGATAGTTGACACTTACAGATCTTTTACGGATTTTGATATTATTTTTACAAAGTTGGACGAGACACTTGCATACGGGAATATACTTAATACCAGACTATATACGGGCGCAAAGCTTTCATACGTGACTACCGGACAGAATGTGCCGGACGATATTGAGGTGATCGATCCCCAAAAGATAGTTAAGTCGCTTCTGGGAGGGAATTGATGGATCAGGCTGAGGGACTCAGGAATGTGATAAAGGCCAGGGAAGCCAGGATGGTTCTCGACCCAAAGATCTTTGCCATTACTTCCGGTAAGGGAGGAGTAGGCAAATCCAACACTGCGGTAAATCTGGCTATAGCATTCCGTAAAATGGATAAACGTGTTATAATATTTGATGCGGATCTTGGACTTGCCAATGTGGAGGTCATGTTTGGTACGGTTCCAAAGTACAGCCTCAAGGACTTTGTCTACGGGGATATGGAGCTTTCCGAGATCATCACAAAGGGACCTATGGATATAGGCTTTATTTCCGGTGGGTCCGGGATGCTTTCGCTCAACAACCTGGACGAGGATCAACGACAGGGACTTGTGTATGGTCTTTCAAAGCTTTCGGAGCTTTGCGATATCTTGATAATAGATACCGGAGCAGGTGTATCCGACTCTGTGCTTGACTTTGTTATGGCGTCACCCGAGGTGCTTCTTATCACCACTCCGGAGCCCAGCTCCATTACGGATGCCTATTCACTGATCAAGGCAGTTTTCGGCAGGCGTGATACAAAGGGGCGCGTCCCCAATATCTCAGTTGTGGCCAACAAGGTCTTGAGCGAATCGGAGGGCGACGCCGTATATACAAAGCTTTCTTCTGTTGTGAAGAGGTTTTTAAATGAAAAGATCACTTACATGGGTTGCATACCCCAGGATCCTCTTTTGGAGAATGCGGTGCGTTCACAAAAGATAGTATCTTTGGAATCTCCTGCGTCCAAGTCTGCCAGGGCATATTTTGACCTTGCCAACAGGTTATTGGGACTTCAGCCCGGACCGGAGGATACACAATCGGGGCTTTTCAGATTTTTTGCGAGTTTTATTAAGTAGGGAGTTTTTTTCAGGCAATGGCGGAGATTAAACCGGGGAACAAGTTAAGCATAAGGTTTTACCAGGAAGCAGCCAGAGCAGAGGCCAACATCGGCAAGGAGGAGCAGGTCTTTATCAGCCGTGTTTTCGATGTCCTTGATGACGGAACTTTGGAACTGGATGTACCCACCAAGGAGGGCAAGCTTATTCTGTTACCCCAGAATGTCAGATACCTGTTTGAGTTTACCACTGACCAGGGAGTGTTTCGTTGCGCGGGACAGATCACCGATAGGATCCGCAGAGGCAATTTTTTCCTCATGCGTGCCAAAGTAATCTCCAAGCTCCAGAAGTTCCAGCGTCGTGAGTACTACAGACTCAATGTAATGATGGATCTCATGTTTCAGGCCATGGATTCACGGGTGGAAGATCTTGAAAAGATGTCCGACGTCAGGTCTCTTTTACAGGGGCAGTCTTTCAATGAAAAGGTTATCGGCCGCGGTACCATAGTGGATATAAGCGGAGGAGGCATGAGGTTTATATCCGAGACCCACATACCCGGGGCGGAATATATGTTTTTAGCCTTCACTTTAGGGATAGGCGGTGTAAAGCAGATGGTTGAGGTTTTGGCAAAGGTGATTGCCATAAATCCCGTACCCGACACCAAAAACTTCACATACAGGATGAAGTTTATGTACAAGGATAGCAAGCTTCAGGAGAAGATAATCCGATTTATATTTGAAGAAGAGCGTAGGATACGCAAAAAGGAGTTAGGCTAAGTTATGTATAAGGTTTTGGTTGTAGATGACTCTGCACTCATGAGGAAGATCATGTGTGATATAATCAACTCCATACAAGGGTTTCAGGTAGTGGATATCTGTTCAGACGGACAGAGTGCCTACCGCAGGATTTCCGAGTTTGGCAGCTTTGATGTTATCACGATGAATGTTGCACTTGCCAGGATGAGCGGTCTCGAGGTTATGGAGAGATTGCAGGATGACGGATGTGATATTCCCATCGTGGCGGTGTCTTCTCAGGTTAAGGAAGACCGGGCTATGACCATGGAGGCCCTCGAGAAGGGAGCAGTCGAGGTTTTAGTCAGACCTTACAGGCTTTCGCCTGCGGACCGTGAGACATTAAAGGTTGAGCTTGTCAGGATCCTTGAGGCTGCGGTCAGTAAGAAAAAGCGTACCACAGCCCCGTCATCGGTTACTTCCCGTACCGGAGCGGCGCCGGCAGCCGAGCCGGTCAGACCAAGAGTCAGGGAGAGTGAGACCAAAAGGACGGAAATGGATCATGTTCCTGCGGGGGTAGATCCGAGAGAGTTGTCAAAGCCTCTTTCCAAGGTCACCATACCTTTAAAGGACATTAAAAAGCTTTCTTCATCTGTAATCGGAGGATATGATCTGGTTGCCATTGCATCGTCCACAGGCGGACCGCAGGCACTTCGTACATGCCTGCCGATGTTGCCGAAACGATTGGGCGTTCCCGTTGTCATCGTGCAGCACATGCCCAAGGGTTTTACCGCATCTTTGGCAGAGAGGATAGATGAGGTCAGCAACGTCCGGATAAAGGAGGCCGAGGAAGGCGAGGTCCTGGAAAATGACACGGTGTATATTGCACCCGGCGGATGGCATCTCGAGGTGCTGGCTAAAAGCGGAGGAAAGCTTGTTAATCACCTTTCCGATGCTCCGGCTATCGGCAATCTGAGACCTTGTGCAGATGTTATGTTTCATTCCCTGGCCAAGCTTCCATGTAAGCGTATACTGTGTGTAGTGCTTACCGGCATGGGCAGTGATGGGACAGAGGGTATCTCTTATCTTGGTGCGTATAAGGAGATTTACTGTATCACCCAAAGTGCTGATACCTGTGTAGTATATGGTATGCCGAAAGCGGCGGATCAGGCCGGTCTGTCCTGCGAGTCGGCACCAATCACTCAAATCGCTGATGCGATAGCAAAGAGACTGGGGGTCTAAGTTATGGATGTAAGTCAATATCTCGATATCTTTATCGACGAAACCAACGAACACATTCAAGCCTTGAGCGACAACATTATGGCTTTGGAGCAGGAGCCCGAGAACAAAGATACGATCAATGAGATCTTCAGAGCGGCTCACTCCTTGAAGGGTATGGCAGGTACCATGGGCTTCAAGCGCATGCAGCACCTTACCCATGACATGGAGAACGTTTTCTCTGAGGTTCGTAATGACACAGTTAAGGTTGATTCCAACCTTATTGACATTTTGTTCAAGTGCTTGGATGCTGTAGAGGGCTACCTCGAGACTGTAAAGGCTACCTCTGATGAAGGTACTGAGGACAATGCCGCTCTGATCAAGATGCTCAATGATGTATTGGACGGCAATGCAGGCGGTTCATCTGATGAGTCACAGGCTGAGTCTGCCGCTGCTTCTGCTGCTTCCGATTCTTCGGCAGCCGGTGATGAGGTTGGATCTGATGATCCCAACGGCACCAATCACTTTTTGGCACTCAAGCTTGATGAGGACAGCCTTGGAAAGCTTCGTGCCGCAGTGGAGGACGAGGGACTCAAGCTCTACGGCATGACTGTACATATCCAAAAAGAATGTCTCCTTAAGGCAGCCAGGGCATTTTTGGTGTTCAAGGCCTTAGAGGATTACGGAGAGATCCTTGTTTACGATCCTTCATCTCAGGACATAGAGGACGAAAAGTTCGATCTGGGCTTTTCCGTCATTTTCTCCTCCGAATCAGAGGATACAGAGGCCATCAAGGCCTCAGTACTTGCTGTTTCGGAGATAGAGTCGGTTGATCTTTTGCCTGTTACTGTAGAGCAGTACGAAAAGGCAGCTGAGGCAGAGGATACTGCAGCAGACACGGCAGCATCTGCACAGGAAGAGGCTGAGAGTGCCGCAGCACCTGCCGTTGCAGACGCAGCTCCGGCGGCACCTGCAGCATCGGCTTCTACACCTGCGGCTAAAAAAGCAGCAAACAAGCCTGTTACCACACGTACAGTTCGTGTGGATCTGGAAAAGCTGGATGCCCTGATGAATCAGGTATCCGAGCTTATCATCGCCAAGAACTCACTGGTATCTATTTCATCTTCTTCAGAAAACAGTTCCAGTGGACTGGATACACAGTCATGGCAGAGTCAGATTGAGTACCTTGAGCGTATCACCACCAATCTTCATGAGTCAGTTATGAAGGTCAGGATGGTACCCATTGAGAGTACTGTCAATAAGTTCCCTCGTATGATCAGAGATCTGTCCCGCAAGCTCGGCAAGCCTATGAACCTGGTTATGACCGGTGAAGAGACAGAGCTTGATCGTACCGTGGTAGATCAGCTGGGTGATCCCCTGCAGCATCTGCTTCGTAATTCCGCAGACCATGGTATCGAGTCTCCCGAGGAGAGACGTGCAGCCGGTAAGCCTGAGGAGGGTACTATTTTCCTCAACGCTTTCCAGGAGGGCAACAACGTCATTATCCAGGTTGGTGACGATGGTGCCGGTATCAACACCGAAAAGGTTAAGGCCAAGGCTGTTGAGCGCGGCATAGTTTCAGCTGACGAGGCTGAGAACTTAAGCCAAAAGGAGATAATTGATTTCCTCTTTATGCCCAGTTTCTCCATGGCCAAAAAGGTTACAGATATTTCGGGAAGAGGCGTTGGTCTTGACGTTGTTAAGTCCAACATCGAGGCTTTAGGCGGTAACGTAGAGGTTAAGTCCACTCTTGGCGCAGGCTCTACATTTACGGTTCGTCTGCCTCTTACACTTGCCATCATCCAGGCACTCATGGTTGAGATCAGGGATGAGAAGTACGCTATCGCTCTTGGATCCATCCAGATCATTGAGGATATTTCCATTGAGGATATCAAGTACGTGGAGGCCAAGGAGGTCGTTCATCTCCGTGGCAACGTTATCCCCATTATCAGACTTGACCAGCTTCTTGATTTTGAGCCACTTGATGACGAGCCTACGAACCTCACGGTAGTCGTGGTTAAAAAGGGAGATCTTCAGGCAGGCCTTGTAGTCGACAATCTCATCGGCCAGCAGGAGATCGTTATCAAGTCACTTGGTAAAGTTATTGACAACAACAAGCTCATCAGCGGCGCTACCATCCTTGGCGATGGTGAGGTTGCTATGATCCTTGACGTTAATGCACTTATGTAAGAGGAGGTTACTATGGCGGCTGAATTAGAAACTTTAGACGAGGAGAAGATCCAATATATCGTCGTTATGATTGGTTCGGAGCAATACGGCCTCGATATTTCTGTGGTTGACAATATTGTTCGTATGCAAAAGATCACACGTGTGCCCAAGGCGCCTTCTTATTATCCCGGCGTTATAAACCTCCGTGGTGAGGTAGTGCCTGTCATGAGTGCACGACTTAAGATGGGACTCGAGGAGGATGAGATCACAAAGGACACCAGGATCATCATCCTTAGACTTGAGGCACAGGGCCTGGTTGGCATTCTTGTTGACGAGGTTAAAGAGGTTATAACCTTAGGCGAGTCAGAAATAGATCGTTCCAACCAGAACTCCAACAAGCAGGATACTACCTATATCAATGGTATCGGAAAGAGCGGAGATTCTCTGGTATCCATCTTTGAGATCAATGCTATCATTGATGAGGTGGAAGTATAGTAACCGTGGGAGGGTTATGACATGGCAGTATCAATAGAACAGATTAATGAGATGTACCCCGATGTCCTCAGAGAGATCGGTAACATCGGTGCCGGTAATGCCACCACTGCTGTAGCCAATATGTTGGGTCTGCGTATCGATATGAAGGTGCCCAATGTTGAGTTCATAGAGGTAGAAAAGATCGGCGGAGTTATCGGCTCCGAGGAGCAGATAGTAGTAGGTATAATGCTTGGTATCGAGACAGATATCGAGGGCAGTATGATGTTTTTAATGGACGTTCCTTCAGCACATCATCTGGTAAACCGGATGATGATGCGTGATCCGGATTATGATGCGGATTTTGATGAGATGGATATGTCCGCCATAAAGGAGATCGGTAATATTATAGCCGGATCTTATCTGTCGGCTATCTCCGGTCTTACAAACCTGACCATCACTCCTACGGTACCCTTTGTTGCCATTGATATGGCTGCAGCTATTTTGTCGGTTCCGGCCATCCAGTTCGGTATGCAGGGAGATAATGCACTTATCATTGAGACTGAGATGGGTGATGACGTTGATATCAATGGTTACTTTATTTTGATGCCGGAGGGCGATTCCTATGCCAAGATATTATCAGCATTGGGAGTGCCTATTGATTAATAGAGGATTGTTACTATGGGACAGATGATCAAGGTGGGCATGGCAGATCTAAAGGTCTGCAAGGCTCCTGATAATTTAACGACTATTGGGCTCGGATCCTGTATCGGCATCGCTATATGGGATCCCAGTACCAAGATTACCGGTCTGGCTCATATCATGCTTCCTGACAGTACCACTATCCGCAACAATTCCAATATAGCAAAGTTTGCGGACACCGGTATTCAGAAGCTTTATGATGATATGATAAAGATGGGTGCCAACAAGAGTCGTATGGTTGCAAAGATCGCCGGAGGCGCCAAGATGTTTGAAATCTCCGGTGGTAATGCATCAGGTATCAATATAGGAGAAAAAAATGCTATAGCCTCCAAGGCCAAGCTAAAGCAGCTGGGTATTCCGTTAAAGGCTGAGGACTGTGGACTCAACTACGGACGTACCGTAGAGATCTACAGTGAGGACGGCAGGTACCTGATCAAGGCAGTAGGAAAAGCGGAGAAAGCTATTTAATGGATGCAAATGAGCGCCTCAAGCAGATACCCATCATTACAATGCTTTCCGCAGCGGGACTTACGGCGATAATCTCACTTTTTTCGGAGATCACCTTTGGTGTTTTTTTACTCCGTATCTTTATTGCCAGCATAGTCTTTTATGGAATTGGTATAGTGGTGCTTATCCTTTTTTCCAGTGCTCTCAAGGATCGTGTTGAGTCTGAGATAAAAAGCGAAGAGGAAGCATCTGATGGAGCTGCTTCTGAGACAGAAGGGTCTCAGGGACTATCGGAAGATGAAGATGAAGAGGACGAATTCGAAGGACTTTAGGTTGTGGGGTTTTAAATGAAAGATACAGACAGACAAAAGCTCTGGGACAGCTATAGGAAAAAACCCACACCGGAGCTTAGAGAAAAGATAATAGTTGAATATGCACCTTTAGTAAAGATCGTTGCCGGCAAAATGAATATGTATCTCGGCAACAACGTGGAGTACGATGATCTGGTGGGTTACGGAGTTTTTGGCCTTATTGACGCCATTGACAAGTTTGATACATCAAAGGATGTCAAGTTTGAGACCTATGCGTCACTCCGTATAAAGGGAGCCATACTGGATCAGATTCGAAAGATGGACTGGATACCCAGGACCATTCGTCAGAAGCAACGCAAGATCGAAGAGGCCACAAGGTCGGTAGAGGAGCGTAGCGGACGTGTGGCTTCCGATGCGGAGGTTGCAGCGGAGCTGGGGCTTTCCGACAAGGAGTATCTGGACTGGCAGTCTCAGATGAAGATCACCAATCTGGTGTCTTTAAATGAGTTTATGGAGGCGGGCAATGAGCCTGCGGCTGACGTGGCATCCACCACTGCCCAGTTTATCCAGCCGGAGGAGTCGGTTTCCAAGGATGAGCTTTCCAAGATGCTTGCGGAGTCTCTGGAGCTTCTTACGGAAAAGGAAAAGTCCGTCATCGTTTTTTACTATTACGAGGATCTGACTCTAAAGGAGATAAGCAGGGTCATGGAGGTTTCAGAATCACGCGTATCCCAGCTGCATACCAAGGCGTTGCTTAAGATGCGAAAAAAGATGGGACCTTACATGAACATTCTGACAGAAAGCTAAGAGATTTGATCGAGCCGGAGGCTTTGATAAAGCACTTTAGCGTGATGTTCTGTGAGATTAGAAAAACGGGTATAGAAATGAAGTTTGAGCTTAATGATCAGAACTTCATTGAAATCAAAATGGGAAGAGAGTATGGAACAGAAGAATGCTTACGTACAAATTGAGATAAAAGAAGGCGATGCCATTCTTCACTATCATCCCCCTGTTGATGGCGGAGACATGATCCAACCAAAGGATGTTGAAGATTATCTGGATAATCATCAGATAGTGGGTTTTGATAAGAGTGAGCTTCGTCGTATTCTCATGGGTGATACGGAAAACGTTATGAACATGGGCCCGTGCCTGGATACACAGTTCGCGGAATACATGGTCGTCAAGATTTCTTTGGACAAGATGCGTGCCACTTGTCATTTTTATCCGCCTTCAGTTGGCGGTCCTCTCATGAATATCCAGGATATTATCATGCAGCTTCAGGGTAAGGGGGTTATTTATGGCCTAAACTCTGAGCTGGTTCAGGAGTTCATGAATCACAGACTTTACAATACCAAATATGATTTCGCTGTCGGCACTCCTCCTGTTATCGGTAAGGATGCCAAGATAGAGTATTTCTTTAATACCAATCCTTCCCTTAAGCCCAAGCACTATGAGGATGGATCGGTAGATTATCACGAGCTTAATACCATATCTGAGGTTCAAAAGGGCGACCTTCTGGCCAAGCTGCATCCCGCTGACAAGGGTGCCATGGGAAAGGACATCACCGGACGTGATATACCCACCCGTAATGTCAAGGATATGAAGCTTTCCTTTGGTAAAAATATCAGGATCAATGAGGATCAGACCTGTATCTATTCTGAGGTTACAGGCCATGTATCGCTGATCAACGGTCAGGTATTTGTATCGGATGTTTATGAGGTTCCCGCTGATGTAGACAATTCCACCGGTAATATATATTACAGTGGTAATGTGCATGTAAAGGGTTCAGTTCGCGGAGGCTTTGCCATCCAGGCCCAGGGCGATGTGGTCATTGATGGTGTGGTTGAGGACGCCTTTATCTCGGCAGAGGGACAGGTCATTGTAAAGTGCGGTATCCACGGCATGAACAAGGGTGTCATTGATGCTAAAAGCAATGTCATCATTCAGTTTATCGAGAATGCCAAGGTCTTTTCCGGTGGCTACATTGAGACGGGTTCCATCCTCTACAGTGAGGTCAATGCCGCAGAGGACGTTTTTGTTAATGATAAAAAGGGCTTTATTACCGGAGGAGTTATCCGTGCCGGTGGCAAGGTTGAGTCCAGGATCATAGGTTCCTCCATGGGAGCCATGACCAAGATAGAAGTGGGTATGGCGCCTGATAAGAAGGAGCTTTATGCACACTTGCAAAAGGACATCCTGCTTTTATCCCAAAAGATCAACAAGATAAATCCCATAGTCAAGACCTATCAGGACTTTATACAGTCCGGAAAGATGCTTGATCAAAAGAACCTTATGTATCTTAATAACCTTATGGCTGAGCTAAAGGACGCCAAGGGCAAGCTACAGGATGACAGAGTCAGGTTCAACGCACTCCATCAGGAGCTGTTAAACAGCAAGCACGCCAAGATAAAGGTTGCCAGGGATATATTCCCCGGAGTTAATATTACTATCTCAGATGTTTCCATGACCACAAAGGACAAGAGGTCATTCTGTTGCTTTGAGAAGAAAAACGGTGAGATAGTGGTTTCGAATCTTTAAGAGGTAAGGTATGGATATACGTCCCATAGATTTCAACGGAATGATCCAAAACACCGTTGAGGTCAGCAATACACGGGTGGCTGAGGAGCAAAGGCCTGCAGTTCAGCAGGAGTTTATGAGCATGGCCACACAGCAGGAGGCCGAGGTCACTACCACAGTGGTGCATGAGCATTCCAACGTAGCCGAGGAGGAGGCTTCTTCAGAGGGAGGTGACGGACACGGCTATGAGGGTAACCGGGGCAGGCGCCGCGGTTCGAAAAACGGTTCAAAGGAGAAGCTTAAAGATGGTTCAGTCAGAGTTAAGACCGGGCACCCCTCCTTTAATATGACAATATAGGAGCAATATGACAGGTTTAGAGATTTCTCTTATTATTATTGGTGTGATCATTTTTATCGGCAGCTTTTTCTTCTCGGAAAAGCTGTCTTCTTCTGATGTCGAGCTGATACACAAGCTTTCCGAAAAGGAAGTCAAAAATGTTGTGGATCAGCAGGTTGCTGAGGCCAAGGAGGGGCTGGAGGATTACTTTACCGAGAGGTCTGAGGAGGCTATCAATCATATTGATGCCCTCACCGGTGAGACTGCCAACCGTCAGCTTTTATCCATTGGTGAGTATTCGGACACAGTTTTGGATGCCATGCAAAAGACTCAGAATGAGAATCATTTTATTTATGAGCGCCTTAATGACAAGCAGGACGATCTGTCCAGACTGGCGGATATCATTGAGACCAAGGAAGCCGAGCTTCGTGCCATGGATCAGTCCATACAGGAGAGGCTAAAGGAGCTTTCCGATCTCAATATCATCATTGAGGAAAAGGAAAAGGAGCGCTTAGAGGACAAGGAGGAGGCTATACGCGGAGATGTGGAGTCCATAAAGGAGGCCTTTTCGCAAAAGCTTTCCGAGGGCGTGGCAGAGCAGAATAAGGGCAATAGTGAGATGGATCAGAAGGCCATCAACGATAAGATAATCGAGCTTCATGAAAAGGGAGCAACAGATATCGAGATCGCCAAGCAGCTTGGCAAGGGTCTCGGTGAGGTTAAGCTGGTCTTAGGGTTATTTGAATGAGAGCAAAGTTTTTTCTAAAAGGAATGGGAATAGGAGTTACGGTCACGGCGATCATATTCACCGTGGCTTTTGCGCTGCAGCCGCCTACACTGTCGGATGAGGAGATTATTGCCAGAGCCAAGACCTTAGGAATGGTGGAGTCTGAGGAGACTACCCTAAACCAAAAGGGTCTAAAGAATGAGGACGAGGCTTCCGCTGAGGATGTCTCGGAGTCTGAGGAGGTTTCGGAATCTGAGGAAGCCTCGGAGACTCAGGATACCTCGGAGTCCGGTGATGCATCAGAGGATAAGGTTACTACCGAGGAGGTTTCTTCAGAGGAACTTTCCGAGGAAGATAAGGAGGCACTTCAGGCTTTAAAGGATCTTGAGGATGCAAAAAAGGAGGACGCCGGGGCAGACAACTCCGGTTACAAGACTACAGATACGGTAAATGACAGTTCGTCGGAGGCAGAGACTCCTCAAAATACCCAGTCCTTTACTATTAACAACGGAGAGGACTCGGCAGTGGTTTCGTCCCGTCTTTACAGACAGGGTATCATAGACGATCCCAATGGCTTTGATGATTATCTTACAAAAAACGGATACGACACACGTATTCATCCGGGATCCTACAACATCCCGGAGGGCAGCTCCTTTGAGACCATAGCAAACGCCATAGCGAATTAGATTATTTTGGTTTTATGCTTTTTGGATGGCAATTGCTTTAAGCCCCTTGTCATT
>CAMODS010000023.1 GCA_946611525.1 uncultured Lachnospiraceae bacterium
CTCATCATGGACAGGCTGGCCACCCTTTGTCAGGACGTTTTCCTCATCATAAGCCCAGTCGCCGTCCCATTCGTTTGAAAACTGGCTATCCATCAGGTAAGCCGCTGTGTGCAGCTCTTCCTCATAAGACGTGACATACGCCTCCCTGACGTTGCTGGTACCCAAAATGGTAAGGATCACTGTCAGAGCCAACGAACATACAATTGCAACGATCAAAATTTTCCCTACTAGTTTCCCGTTTTTTTTGACTTCCATTGCTACCTCCATTCAAGTCCAAATCAAAAAACTACAGCCTCGTCCACACCAAGACTACATATGCTGTTTTATCCAATCATATATGAAAGCGTACACATCCTGTCTGTCCATCTCGTTAAGGATCTCATGCCTGTCACCCGGGAAAAGATGGATGGATACGTCCTTTATTCCGGCATTTTTATATTTATTAAATGCCTCGGTGACACCGGCTCCCAGCCCGCCTACCGGATCCTGCTCTCCCGATACAAAAAGTATGGGAAGCTCTTTGTTGATCCGGGCTATATTCTCCTCCCGGCCCGAAAAGCCTGCCGAGGTGATGAGAAGCCTGTATCCGTTTAGAGAAAAGACAAAGGTGTCTTTGGGATCGCTGTAATACTTCTTAACACTCTCTATGTTGGTGGAAAGCCAGCTCTTTTCCGGCTCCGAACCGTCTGTGGAAAAGCCCTTATAAGGTGCGTCATACATGAGGTTTATCACAAACTTCGGTGCCTGCTTATCCCAGCCGCCAAAGGTCTTTACTAACTTAAGAACCGTCATGCCTGCTTTGCAGGCGCTTTCCTGAACTGTACCGGTACCCATGATGATAACTCCGCTGACCCCGGTAAACTCAGAAGCCTTTAGGGTGAGCATGTGTCTTACGAGATAAGATCCCATGCTGTGTCCCAAAAGAAAATAAGGTATGTCGGGATACTGCTCCTTTATGATCTTGTAGTTGGAAAAAATGTCATCTACACATGTCTCGGAAGGAGTATCGGTATGGAGAACTCCCCAGTCACTGTGATCTTTGACTGACTCACCGTGTCCTATATGATCGTGGCCCATAACCACGAAGCCCTGTGAATTGAGATACTCTGCGAACTCATCATAACGCTCGATATACTCGATCATGCCGTGAACCAGCTGGATGACCCCCACCGGCTGTCCCTCGGGAGACCACTTGACTGCGTGGATCTTTGTGCCGTCTCTGTCGCAGGATTTGAAACTGTAATATTCCTTCATCAAATAAAAACCTCCATAACACGTCCCTAAAAAGGAACTTTACCAATAATATTACTCTTTCTTATTTTATTATGCAAGAAAAATCATCATCGCATCCCCAAAGGAGAAAAACCGGTACTTCTCCCGCACCGCCTCCTCGTAGGCGGCCAGGACATTTTCCCTGCCTGCCATGGCGGAAACCAGCATAAGAAGAGTGGACTGAGGCAAATGGAAGTTGGTGATAAGTGAATCAACAACCAGAAACTCGTAGCCCGGATAGATGAATATCTCGGTATTGTCCGAATCCGGCATCACCCAGATCGGTTCACCATTTTCATCCACGCCGTTTCCCATTTTCACCTGTCCATCCTGCATGGCTTTTAGCTTGTTTGCACAAGCCTCTAAGGTTCTGGTGCTGGTGGTTCCCACAGAGACTATCCGTCCCCCTCGCCTTTTTGTCTCATTTATAAGTGATGCCGCCTCGGGAGTTATCCGGTAAAACTCACTGTGCATGTGATGGTCCGTGATCTCCTCCGCAGAAACAGGCCTGAAGGTCCCCAGTCCCACATGGAGTGTCACCTCAGCTATCCCCACTCCCATATCCCGTACCTTTTGCAAAAGCTCCGGTGTAAAATGCAGTCCCGCAGTGGGTGCAGCTGCCGATCCGTCATACTTTGCGTAGACGGTCTGGTAACGGTTCTTGTCGGAAAGCTTGTGGGTGATATAAGGAGGCAGGGGCATCTCGCCAAGAGCATCCAGCACCTCCTCAAAGATGCCGTCGTAGGAAAACTCCACCACCCGGTTTCCGTCCTCATGC
Source organism: uncultured Lachnospiraceae bacterium (assembly GCA_946611525.1). Taxonomy (GTDB): domain Bacteria; phylum Bacillota; class Clostridia; order Lachnospirales; family Lachnospiraceae; genus JAILEN01. The sequence continues at coordinate 2,051 of CAMODS010000023.1, forward strand.
ACCTCCACTACTTCTGCTTTCAAAAGGCCTTCCCCAAAGGAGATCTTTGCCCCCTCTTTAAGCCTCTTTCCGGGCTTTGCCAGACATTCCCACCTGTCTGCATCCAACCTTTTTAACAAAAGTATCTCTGCCACACCGCCGGTGGGATCCCGATGTCCCATCAGTCTGGCAGGGATAACCCTGGTGTTGTTTAGCACCAGGCAGTCGCCGGGCTTTAAATACTCCGTAACATCATAAAAATGGCGATGGGTCACACCGCCATTTTTTCTGTCCAGCACCATAAGTCTGGACTCATCTCTTTTTAAAAGAGGATCCTGAGCGATCAGTTCCTCGGGTAAATAGTAGTCAAAATCAGATGTCTTCAATGTAAAGCGTCCTTTCAGCTCATCAGATCAGAGAACCTACACACTTTGATACCTCATCCATCTTTGCAGTGGGCTCAAAACGCGCCACCACATTACCCTGACGGTCGATCACAAACTTGGTGAAGTTCCACTTGATATCCGGGTTATTCTTGTAATCCTTGTCGATCTTTGAAAGCATGGCCCCCATAGCCAGTGCCTTAGGTCCCTTGCCAAAGCCTTCAAAGCCCTTCTGCTCCTTAAGATATGTGAAGAGAGGCAGGGCATTTTCCCCATTTACATCAGACTTTTTCATCTGAGGGAACTGGGTGTTGTACTTGAGCTGGCAGAACTCATGGATACCCTCGTCATCCTCGGGAGTCTGTCCCGCGAACTGGTTACAGGGAACATCTACTACCTCAAAGCCCTGGTCATGGTACTTTTCGTACATTGCCTCTATGTCTTTGTAATGAGGCGTAAAGCCGCATCCTGTGGCCGTATTGACCACCAATACTACCTTACCCTCAAAGTCCTTCATGGACTGCTCGCTTCCGTCAGGTCTAGGTGTTGAATAATCATAAAATCCCATAATGCTTTCCTCCTTTTAGATATAGTAAAACTGTTATTTACCTTTTGCACAATCTAATTGTATCAAATATTTATGAAGTTGTAAAGCATTATTTTAAAGTTTTTATAATACACCTATTTCAGCCAAGGCTTTTTTGCAACCCTCGACTATTGGTGCATCATCAGGCAAGAAGAAAACATTCTCCCCTTTGATATCGTACTCTGCCAGCTTATTGTCAGATATGATAGCCGACAGCAGTGGAAGCTCACCTATCTCAAGCATGTCAGCCATGGAAGCATCCGGCAGCCGGTTGGCTATGACGCCTATCCGGTCGCACATCATGAGATTATCCGAAACGGACTTTATGGTCTGTATCACCTGACAACCCTTTTTACTGGCATCCGTGATGAGCAAAAGATGGGTCACCTTTTCCATAACACGGCGGTTGATCTGCTCGATACCCGCCTCTCCGTCTATAACCACATAGTCAAAGTTGGAGGACAAAAGGCCGATGACCTCCTTTAGGTAGGAGTTGATCTTGCAGTAGCAGCCTGCGGCCTCGGGGCGTCCCACTGCGATAAAACTGTATCCGTCCTGCTCTACAAGGGCATCCATAATGCGGTATTTGGCCTCTCCCAAAAGCTCGATGGCCGATTTGGTGTCACCATTTTCCACTGTGCTCACCACCTCACGGCGTATATCGTCGATGGTGCTTTCCACCTCCACTCCAAGGGCTGTGGAAAGTCCCACTGCGGGATCAGCATCTATGGCCAGTATCTTTTTATCCGGATAAGCCTCACAAAGAAGCTTAACCATGACAGCGGAGCAGGAAGTCTTTCCTACTCCGCCCTTTCCTGCCACCGCTATAATCTTCGGTTCTGACATGTTGTTCCTTTCTTGAGATCCTTCGCTTCGCTCAGGATGACAGGGCGATCCCGCTTCGCTCGATGACATTACGAGGGCGAGCCTTCTTTGTCATTCTGAGGGCGCAGCCCGAAGAATCTTTTATCTGTTGTCGTAACGTTTTGCTACTACGTCCCAGTCGATGATCTTCCAGATCTCATCCACATACTTAGGACGCAGGTTCTTGTAGTCGAGATAGTATGCATGCTCCCATACATCAATGGTAAGAATGGGTGTGTGGCCCGTACCCTGAGTGATGGGATTCTCCTGGTTAGCTGACTGTGACAGATAAAGCTTGCCATCCTTATCGGCGGAAAGCCATGCCCAGCCGCTGCCGAACTGCCCTACTGCAAGTGCTGACATCTTTTCTTTCAAGGCGTCAAAGCTACCAAAGTCCGCATCAATCTGAGAAGCTAAAGCTCCCTCAGGTGCATTGCCATCTCTGGGTGCACGAAGCTGCTCGAAATAAATGTTGTGATTGTAGAAACCACCACCGTTGTTTAAAACTGCGGTACGTGTAGCTGCATCGGATATCCGGTCTAAATTTGCCAAAACCTCCTCGATGGGCTTGTCTGCCACGCCTGCCTTTTCAGCAGCAGTATTGAGATTTGTGGTGTAGGTGGCATGATGCTTGCCATGATGTGTCTCTACTGTTTCCTTGCCGATAACCGGCTCTAAAGCATCCGTACTATAAGCTAATTTGATCTGTTCGTACATAAAATATTTCCCCCTTTCATTATAAGATCCTTCGCTTCGCTCAGGATGACAGAACGCAGCCCGAAGAATCTTTATCTCTATACTGTGCTATTATACTACTTCCTGGTGTACCTGCGCAACTTCGGGATCAGTTCTCCCATTTTTTTTGCAGCCTCATCCATCTCCTCCGCAGTGGTATTCACCGACATCGACAGGCGTATGGTACTTTCCAAAAGATCCTTTCTCAGACCGATGGCGCTTAAGGTGTCGCTGGGGGCACGCTTGTGGGATGAGCAGGCGCTGCCGGCAGACACATAGATGCCCTCGTCCTCCAGGGCATGGAGTAAAACCTCGGAACGCACTCCGTCAACGGACACACTAATTATGTGAGGCGCCGCGCCCTGGGGATCCTCAGGGCCATTGACCGATACTCCCTCAATCGTCGATATTTGTTTAATGAAGCGCTGTCTTAAAGATTCTTCGCCTTGCTCAAAATGACAGACATGCCCCATGGTCTCCTCCACTGCTACACCAAGACCTGCTATAGCGGGTACGTTTTCCGTTCCGGAACGGTATCCCTGCTCCTGACCTCCACCGTGGATGAGCGGCAGATACTTTACCTTTTCTCCCTTGTACAAAAAGCCGCTGCCCTTGGGGCCGTGGATCTTATGTCCTGATGCAGACAAAAGATCTATCTTCATCTTTGCCGGATTGATGGGAAGCTTGCCATAGCTTTGCACCGCATCTACGAAAAACTGGGTGCCGGGATTCTTTTGCTTTATAATGCTGCCTGCCTCGGCTATGGGCTCAATGGTACCGATCTCGTTGTTTACATGCATGATAGCTACCAGTATCGTGTCCTCCCTTATGGCAGACGAAAGCGCTCTTAAATCGATGACGCCGTATTTGTCCACCGGCAGCACATCCACCTCATAACCATGCACCTCCTTTAAAAAGTTTAAGGTGTTTTTCACTGAGGGATGCTCAATGGGAGTAGTTATGATATGCATGCCGCTACGCTTGTATGCGAGAGCAGTACCGGTCAGTCCCAGGTTGTTGGCCTCGGTGCCGCCGGAGGTGAAGATTATCTCCTTATCTTTTACGTGAAGGCTTTTTGCAATGGCGGCTCTGGTATCCTTCAGATACTGCTCCGCTGACACTCCCATACCGTGCAAAGAAGACGGATTACCGAAATCCGTCTCCAATACTTTTTTCATTATTTCTACTGCAGCAGGGCTGCACTTGGTTGTAGCTGAATTGTCTAAATAAATCATCAGTCATCACCCACTATTTTGTCAAAGATGGACTTTTTGCCCTTCTTACCTTTTTTTGAAGTTGTACCGGCACCTCCCTGTTTATCCAGTGATCCTCCTGTAGCAGCATCAAATTCCTTTAAAAGTCTTTTGGCTTCCGATGAGAGATCGGTAGGAACCTGTACCACCAAAGTGACATAGTGGTCGCCTCTCACATTTTTGTTGCGAAGTGTGGGAATGCCCTTGCCGCGAAGCCTGATACGTGTATCGGTCTGTGTGCCGGGCTTTACCTCATAGCTTACCTTGCCGTCGATGGTATCTATGATCACCTCGCCACCCAGGGCTGCCTGTGCGTAGCTTATGGGAGCTGCGGAATACACATCATAGTCATTCCTCTGGAAAATGGGATGACGGGCCACACGAACCTCTACCAAAAGATCTCCTCTGGGGCCTCCGTTGATACCGGGCTCACCCTTGTCCTGGATACGCACACGCTGGCCGTTGTCAATACCTGCAGGAATGCTGATGGATATCTTTTTTCTCTTGCTGATGTATCCGGTACCGTGACAGTCCACGCACTTTTCCACTATGATCTGACCACTGCCGTGACACTCCGGACAGGTGGTGACATTTTGTACCGTGCCAAAAAACGACTGGCTGGTCATAACCACCTTACCCTTGCCTCCGCACTTGGTACAGGTCTTTTTGGATGTACCGGGCTTTGCTCCGCTGCCGTGGCAGGTGGTACACTCGTCCTTTAGAGTCAGCTCGATCTCCTTTTCACAGCCGAAGGCCGCCTCCTCAAAGGAGACGGACACGGATGTATGGATATTCTGACCCTTCATGGGACCGTTGCTGGTGCGACGGCCGCCTCCTCCGAAAAAGTCCCCGAAAAGATCCGAGAAAATATCGGAGAAGTCCATGCCGGAGAAATCAAATCCCGCGCCGCCGGCACCGCCGTCAAAGGCACTGTGGCCAAACTGGTCGTACTGCCTGCGCTTGTCGGCATCCGAAAGGACTGCGTAAGCCTCGGAAGCTTCCTTGAACTTTGCCTCCGCTTCCTTGTCCCCGGGGTGCATGTCCGGATGATACTTTTTGGCAAGATTTCGATATGCTTTTTTTATTGTGGCGTCGTCAGCGTTTTTATCAACACCGAGGACTTCATAATAATCACGTTTGTCTGCCATTTTATACTTCCTTGAAATCTGCGTCTACTACATCGTCATCGGCGGGGCCGGATGATGCCTGGCCTGCTCCCATGTCAGGGCCTGCGCCGCCCATGTTGCTCATGTCGGGGCCTGCGCCGCCGGCTGCCTGAGCCTGCTCGTACATCTTTGCAAATACCTTCTGAGCTGACTCCTGAAGCTTCTCCTGTGCAGCCTTCATCTCAGCCACATCTGCCTCAGTCATGTTCTCAGGTGTCTGATGCTTTTCAACCAGTTCCTTAAGCTTTGCAAGGTCAGCCTCTACTGCGCTCTTGTCAGCAGCATCTATCTTGTCGCCCACCTCATCAAGAGCCTTCTGGGTCTGGAATGCAAAGGAGTCTGCATCATTTTTGGTGTCAACAGCTTCCTTTCTCTTCTTATCCTGTGCCTCAAACTCTGCTGCTTCCTTAACTGCCTTTTCGATATCCTCATCAGACATGTTGCTGCCTGCTGTAATGGTGATGTGCTGCTCCTTGCCGGTACCAAGATCCTTGGCGGATACATTTACGATACCGTTTGCATCAATATCGAAGGTAACCTCGATCTGAGGAACTCCACGACGTGCGGGAGGGATACCGTCGAGACGGAACTGTCCGAGGGTCTTGTTGTCACGGGCAAACTGTCTCTCACCCTGTACTACGTGTATGTCAACTGCAGTCTGGTTATCCTCTGCAGTGGAGAAGATCTGGCTCTTCTTTGTAGGGATAGTTGTATTTCTCTCGATAAGTCTGGTAGCTACGCCGCCCATGGTCTCGATAGCCAGTGAAAGGGGAGTAACGTCCAGAAGAAGGATCTCACCTGCGCCTGCATCGCCTGCAAGCTTACCACCCTGGATGGAAGCACCGATGGCTACGCACTCATCAGGGTTAAGGTTCTTGGAAGGCTCCTTGCCTGTAAGCTGCTTAACCTTGTCCTGAACAGCAGGGATACGTGTGGAACCACCTACCAAAAGAACCTGGCCGAGCTCTGAAGCCGTGATGCCTGCATCTGAAAGAGCATTCTGAACAGGTACTGCTGTACGCTCTACCAGATCATGTGTCAGTTCATCAAACTTCGCACGGGTAAGATCCATGTCAAAGTGCTTGGGGCCATCAGCTGTAGCTGTGATGAAGGGCAGGTTAATATTTGTTGTGGTAGCTGCGGAAAGCTCCTTTTTAGCCTTCTCTGCTGCTTCCTTCAGTCTCTGGAGTGCCATCTTGTCGGTGGAAAGGTCTACGCCCTCCTTTGCCTTGAACTCGGAAAGCATCCAGTCTGTGATCTTTGCATCAAAGTCATCGCCGCCGAGACGGTTGTCACCGTTTGTTGCCAGAACCTCGATAACTCCCTCACCGATCTCGATGATGGATACATCAAAAGTACCGCCACCCAAGTCGTAAACCATGATCTTCTGCTCTTTTTCATTGTCAAGGCCATAAGCCAGAGCTGCTGCCGTAGGCTCGTTGATGATACGCTTAACATCAAGTCCTGCGATCTTTCCTGCATCCTTGGTAGCCTGACGCTGAGCGTCGTTGAAGTATGCGGGAACAGTGATGACTGCTTCTGTAACTTTTTCACCCAGGTGATTCTCTGCATCTGCCTTCAGCTTCTGAAGGATCATAGCGGAGATCTGCTGGGGACTGTACTTTTTGCCATCGATGGTGCGGCCGTTGTCAGTACCCATATCACGCTTGATTGATGAAATGGTGTTTTCTGCATTTGTAACTGCCTGACGCTTTGCAGGCTCACCGATGAGGCGCTCGCCGTTTTTGGTGAAGGCCACGATGGAAGGTGTGGTACGTGAACCCTCTGTGTTTGAGATGACGGTGGGCTTACCACCCTCCATAACTGCTACGCAGCTGTTTGTTGTTCCTAAATCGATTCCTATGATCTTACTCATTTTTTTATCCTCCTTACATTTGGTTAAGACTCTTCGCTACGCTCAGAGTGACATGTCATTCTGAGGGCGCATGCCCGAAGAATCTATTGACTTACTGCTACCATACTATGTCTGACCACTGTATCGTGGTATGTATATCCTTTTTGAAGCTCCTGGGCCACCGTACCGCTGGGATACTCATCCGTGGCCTCCGCCTGCATCACTGCGTTGTGATACTCAGGATCAAACTCCTTGCCAAGGGCCTCTATGGGCTTTACTCCCGCTTCCTCAAGTGCTGTCAGCATCTGCTTATGGATCATTTTCATCCCCTCTGCAAATGCGTCATCCGGTGCGTCCACAAGACCTCTTTCAAAGTTGTCCAAAACCGGGAGCATCTTTTCTATGATAAAGCTGGCCCCCATGTCGTAGCGCTGCTGCTTTTCTTTTTCTGAGCGGGTACGGAAGTTTTCGAACTCTGCCAGCTGCCGCTTTACCTTGTCCGTAAGCTCTTCTATCTTTTCATCCCGGGGATCCTTCTTTTTGAAGGGCTTTTTCTTCTTTTTTACAGCTTTTTCCTCTGCCCCATTCGGAGATGATTCTTCGCTTCGCTCAGAATTACTATCCGTCTGCCCGGAAGGGTTATCCTCCTGATTAGGAGAAGATTCTTCGCTTCGCTCAGAATGACTATTCTCTTGATCAGAGCCATCTTTATGTTCGGATGGGGTTTCCTCCTGTTCGGATTGACTGTCCGCCTGCTCCGAAGGACTGTCCGTCTGCTTAGTCTTCTTTTCTTCGGTGTCGAAGTTTTCTTTTTCTTCTGCCATGATGTCTATCCTTTCACTATCTGTTCAAGTTTTTTCTTAATGGACGTCAGGTTGTCCATGACATTTTTATAATCCATTCGCTTGGGTCCGATGATACCTACAGTACCCTTTATGCCGTCGCCCAGCTCGTAGGTGGCTGTAACCACCGAGCAGTCCTTCATGGATCCGATGGGTGATTCATCACCTATGTACACCTGGATGCCTGTGCCGGTCTCTCCCTCGGAAGTACCCTCGATATCTGCGATGAGATCTTTAAGCTCCTCCTTTTCCTCAAAGGCCTCGATAAAGTCCTTGGCTCTCTGGCTGTCGGAAAGCTCAGGATACTTGAAGATATTTGTGGCACCGGAGGTGTAGATCTCCAAGCCCTCCTCATCCTCAATGGTGTCTGCCACTGTCTTTAGTACCTGCTCGATGATATCTTCAAACTCACCTGCCTGAGACTTCATCTGGGATATAAGTGCCAGATTGATGTCGCCAATGGTAAGGCCATTCAGGCTGGAGTTAAGAAGCATATTAAGCTTTAATGTCTCCTCGGCGGTAAGAGGATTGTCCAGTTCAATGAGCTTGTTTTTAACAATGTTGCCACTCATCATAACTACCGATAAAAGCTGGTGTTCGTTTACCGGTGAAAGCTGTACGAACTTTACCTTGGTGCCGCTGATGGCCGGTGCTGATATCATGGTAGCGTACTGGGTGTTGTTTGCCAAAACCTTTACCACCTGCTTTAACACCTGCTCCATCCTCTCGGTGCGTTCAAACATCACGTCCTTGATTTCTGTGATCTCACGATCCTTTTGAGCGATGAGGCCATCCACATAAAAGCGGTAGCCCTTGTCGCTGGGGATACGTCCTGCCGAGGCATGGGGCTGGATGATAAAGCCCATCTCCTCTAGATCCGCCATCTCGTTTCTAATGGTGGCTGGAGAGAAATTCAGGTCGGGATACTTAGAGATGGTCCGGGATCCTACCGGCTCGCCGGTCTCCAGATAATTCTGGATTATGATATTTAATATCTTACTTTTTCTCTCTGTAAGCTCCTCCATGGAACCTCCTTCTCTCTGTTAGCACTCGAATTGTTGGAGTGCTAATATCTACTTCCATAATCTACTACCTTTTTTATGAAATGTCAAGCGTTATATGGAAATATCCTTATTTTTTTGATATAATGACTTTAACAAATTGTCAGTAGAAAGGAGGCTGTCATGACTAAAAATGAAGCAAGTAATATAATAATAAAATTAAAACAGGAAGGATGGGATGACGCTAAAATCAATGCATTTATTCTATATATAGAGACCCATACTCCCACAGAAGAGGAAGCAAGAGCAATTATTGAACAGGCTCATCTGTAAATAATGGAACTATATATTCACATACCCTTCTGTGTAAAAAAATGTGAATACTGTGATTTTGTATCGGGAGCATACGATGAAAAGGTGCGGCGAACTTACAGCCGCGCCCTGATCCGGGAGATCGGGATGTATGCCCCCGCTTTTTCTGATACAACATTTTCTACCATATATATAGGAGGGGGTACCCCCAGCTGGCTGGAAGCAGACTGCATGGATGAGATCCTTGACGCCCTCCAAAAGAATTTTCACATAGGCTCCGAGGCGGAATTTACCATGGAATGCAACCCCGGTACCGTAAGTGCAGACTTTTTACATATGATAAAAGGCCACGGAGTGTGCAGGCTGTCCATAGGACTCCAGAGCACCGACGATGCAGAGCTAAAAAGACTCGGACGCATCCATGATTTCAACAGGTTTTTGCACACCTATGAGCTGGCCAGGAATGCCGGTTTTTATGATATCAATGTGGATATAATGACCGGGATCCCGGGACAGAACAAGCGGACCCTGACCCGGACACTTTCTGATGTAATCCGTCTCAAGCCGGAGCATATCTCCTGCTATTCACTTATTATAGAAGAGGGAACACCCTTTTATGAAAAATACGCTGAGGATCTTGAGCGGCAGAGGCGTGGTGAGATAACCCGGTACCTGCCCACGGATGACGAGGAATTTGAGCTCTATGCCCTGGCCCGCCAGCTGCTTTTTGAGGCCAGATACGAGCAATACGAGATATCCAATTTTGCCAGGGCAGGCTATGAATGCGTACACAACATCGGCTACTGGAGGCGTGTGCCCTACCTGGGGCTGGGGCTTTCCGCTGCTTCCTTTTACGGTGAGCACCGCTACACCAACACCACCGATATATATGAATATATGGAAATGACAGCTTCCGGGGACAAGCCACTGGCATCCGATATTGCAATCTCCCGACATGATGCCATGGCAGAATTTATGTACCTGGGCCTCCGGATGACCGAGGGCATATCCAGAGCCGACTTTGCAGCCGCCTTTGATATGGATATCGAGGCCAGGTATGGCAGCCTTATCCGGGACCTTATAGCCCGGGGCATGCTCATCTCTTCCGAGGGCCGCATCGCCCTCACCCCCACCGGCCGCGACATCTCCAATCAGGTGCTGTGTGAGTTCCTGTAATTACTTCTGATTTCAGAAGGGGTGTATGTTTTCACTAGTCGTTTCTTACTAAGACTCTTACTTCGTGACTTCGAGTAGATTTTTCTGCGCGCGGCTGCTTCGCG
>CAMODS010000024.1 GCA_946611525.1 uncultured Lachnospiraceae bacterium
TGACTGGATTCATAACTTCATCGTCAAGAGAAAGGGACAGCCGGCTTCTTAAGGTGGGTGCCTCTCTCTTCATTTTAAACTGTGACTTTGTGATCTCTTCCTTGGGGCCGGCTTCGATGGCCTCCTTCATCTCATTGAAACGCTTTTTCTCTTTTGAAACCTTCTGTTCTGCACGGGCCTGTTTTACGGCTTCCAACTGCCTGAGCTCCATAAGCTCCCTGATCTTGCCATTGAACATAAAGGCATCGCCGGCGGCCTTGTTCCTGGCCTCGATAATCCCCTGCTTGCCCATCATCTTATAGGCTTTTTTATTCGTCTTTTTAAAATTCTTAAGCTTATCTTCAAAGGCCTTGTTCTGATAATCAAATGCCGTATTGATGTCTTCTTCGCCATACTCCTTTTTTTCGGGATCCAGGCCGTGGTTTTTAAGTATTTCGATACCCTCTTTTCTAAGCGTCTCTTGATCCAGGTCGTATACCTCTTTTACATGGTCATCTATCACCTTTCTTCGGACCTTGGCTTTTTGCTTGTTCTCTTCCTGCATGCCCTTCTTTAATTTAGCCTCTTCTTCGGCAACCTGCTCTCCGGTCATTAAACCGTCATGGACCAGCTTGTCCCACTCCAACATGAGTTTCTTTCTGTAATCCTCTTTTAAAAGACTGCTTTCAAAATCCTCCTCGGCCCATCTGGATTCAAGCTCCTTTTCCATTGCCTCGATCCTGGCCATGGCACCAAAATAAAGAGGCGGATCATTGATATACGTATATCTGTGATCAGATTCAAGTATACGCCCCTTGATATCGGCTTTGGCAAATCGGCTGGACATAAGGATCTGCTCATCGAGGTTTTCCTTATCCTTCTTCTTTTTGTTTTCTGCTTCAACAACTTTGAATTTTTTAACGGATTTTAACGTACGAAAATTAAAGCCCTTGCCATCCACAAGCTTGGGATTTTCTTCCTTTTCAGTCTTTTTATCATCCTTTTTGGGAGGATCTGTCTCCTCTTTTTTGATAGGCACCTCGCCCTCTGGTGGTTTTGTCGGGGCCTTAGGTGGTTCTTTCTTTTCTTTTTTGGTTACATCAAAATCACTCAATACTTTATCCCCCATTCAAGTCCGCCCCTCGGCGGACTTGGCGCCGAATTTGCGACCGCTTTAGCGGTCTACATATGCAAATTCGTGCGCATCCCGCCGGAGGCTTTATCACAGTCGGGGAATGAAATCCCGACTGTGATAAAAATGCGATATGTACCGCATGCTAAACACCATACAACTACATATCGCATTATACTATAAAAACTGCAACAGAACTGCAACACTCCTAAACCGTAAAGCACCCCGTAATACTATGCCTCATCATCCGCCTGGTTACGCTGCAGGATATAATAAAATGCAAAATTAGTATCGTCAGGCGATGACACAAAGTTGTATACCAGGCCGTCCTTTTCGTAGGAATGCAGATACACCAGATAATCGGTATCATACGCCTCAACTTCGGTGTACTCGGTAAATACATCATTTAAAGTGATATCCGCCGTACCGCTTATGACCGGTACGTCAGAGCCTTCGTTAAGCCTGTTTATTATCAAAAGCTCCGGCAAGGTGGCATATGAATCACCCACATAGGTGGGCTCTCCCAATGCCTGCTGCAGACCATCAAAGGTGGTATAGTCATGTGAACCGATACGTATGGACTTGTCCATAACGTAAATACCACTGACGATAGCTGCGGAGTCAATGGATTCGGAATTGCTGATCTCCTCTGTCATGGCTCCGATATCGTTCATTACCCTGACACGCTCTTCTCCTGCCTCATACAGCTTACGCTCACCATTGTAGAGGATAGCCATCTCGTTGGAGGACTTACCTAAAAGTGAGGAATAAAGGATCTTGTCCTGGGAGAACTGACCGGCAAATATCTCCTCACCACCGGTGTTGTAAAGAGTTCCGGTACCGTCCTTAAGACCCCGGGCGAACTCGCCGTCATACTCTAAGGATCCTGTCTCACGGTAAAGCTTGCCCTCACCATTGTACAGATTCTCATGGAAATCACCCACAAATCTGAGGATGCCGTTCTCATAATACTGTGTGCCCTTGTCCTCATACATACTGGACTTAAAATTGCCCTCGTATAAGACGATGCCGTCGGGAGTCTTCAGGGTACCCTGCCCGTTACAGGCTGCATCCTCTACCTCTCCCTCATAAGCGATCCAGCCGCTTTTACCCTTTATGCGAACCTTGCCCTTGGCAAACTTCAAAAGGATGGAATTGTAATTGTAGGTCTTGATGTAGGATTCATTGCTGCCGGGGAAAAGTGCATCCTTCTGGCTTACAATATAGATCGTACATAAGATACCGATGATGATGACCACGGCATAGGCAAGCTTTTTAGATACCAGCCAGCCACCGATGGGATAATAATCGTCCTTATGGCGCGGACGGACATTGAGGACCTTCGTGATGAGAGTACGGATTATCTCCGTAAACCTCGAGAGAACGAATCTCGGGTTTAGTATGAGCCTCAGTCTCGTGAAGATCGGTAATATCCGGGACTTAAGTATATTTATAAGGACATCAAATAAATTCATACAATGCTACTCCACTTATAAATACCAGAGGTAAACAAGTACTGCTAGTCTATCAAAAGCTCTCCGACGAAATCAGGTGATGCCTGCTCGTTAAGAAGGCGCTCACACTCGAAGAGATACCACTTGGAAACCATATCCGTGGGAACCTCTCTTACGATGTCCGTAAAAGCATTCCTTGCGAAATAAAAGTCCTTTTCGTAGAAAAGATCAAGCGCACTCTTAAATGCATCCATGGTCTTTTTCTTACCGCGACGGGTCTCGCCGTCAGCAGCATCCAAAACCTCGTAGAAATTGATGCGCCTGTCATGGTCCTCAGGATTGGGAATGATAAATCCGATGTAACGAAGATCCCAGGCACCGCTCTCGCGCTCCTTAACAGTCTCCGTGATAACCATGGACACGCCCAGCTTTTTAAGCCATGCGGCGTAATCACCCAGCTTTGACATATCCTCGGAAGAAAGGAAGGTCAGAGCCTGTGACTCAGTACCTGCCACTCCGTAATCATAGGTATCATAGTGCAATATGACCATGGGATCGGGTATGCGGACATCAGATGCTGCATCACGGGTCAGATCAGTACCGAACCTGACACTGCTCCTGTTATCATCAGGGAAGAATACGCGCATCACCGACAGATTATCCTCGGCAGATATGAATATACCGCCTGTGGATTTGTTACACTTTTCTGCCAGATCAAAGAATCCGTTGTGGCTATTGGCAGACTCTGCATCCAGGATACCACCATCGCCGGCTTTGATTACAGCTACCGTACCACGGATCTTTTTGGTGTCCCCTATATTGACTTCCGTAATGGTATCCCTGCCCAAAAGCTTTTCTATCTGCTTGGGAGCAAATCTGAAATAAGCCTCATAGGTCATGAATATCTCACGGCTGGCACGCCGAAGATTCTTTTCTATCTGATTGATACTGGACCACATACGCTTAATGTCATAACCGTAGGCACCATCAGGTATCTCAACCTCCTCTGCGCCCTCACCCAGCTGCTCTAAAGCCTCGCCGATCCTTCTGATGGCAGCAGATTCTGCAATTATTATCGAAATAGCCACGAAGGATGCAAACAGGAAAAATACAAATACTATAATGGGCAGCTGCCACTCGTAGGTCATGATATAATCCCAGGGGGAAAGGAGCTTTACCACACATAAGAACTTGTACTGTGGTGCCGCAGACAGGTTTACGGCGATAAAGCGTGTCTCATCACCGTCGAGCTTTCCCACTGCGTCTCCCATCTTATCAGCGGAAACCACCAGCGCCCTGGCGTCGTCACCGTAAACATAATCAACCGAATCTCCGCCGTAGCCAAGTGTACTCATGGCGATCTTAGCTGAAGACGAATCCACCACTGCGATGTCCCTTATTACTGCCATGGCATCGGATCTGTCAACTATGCTGTTTAAGTTACTATAGAAGGTAGCGTAATCACTGGAGGCATAAAAATCCGAGGTACCGAAATTCGAAGGTGCATTGTCACCTAAGAGAGACAGGGTGTAGGTCTCATTACGGGTAAACTCACGAACAGACGCCCTGTGGTTCTCTACGGTTGATATGCCCAAAATAAGCACACATAAAGCAAAGATGATGCCCTCTATCACTACAATACGGTAGACCACCCATCTCCTGTGAGCCAAAAGCGCAAAGACAACGATGATAATGGCACATCCCAACAGGCAGATACCTATGATGTCAAAGAGTGAAGTGCCCATAGCTTTAAGACTGGTAAAGAAGGACTCTGTCCTGTTGTCGAAAAGGTTCTTAACAGCAATATCCTCGGCGAAATATTCATCCGCCTCCTGACCATCCAGACGGGTATAAAGATTGCCGTCCGCAAACTCCGCATCAGCATACAAAAGTCCGCTGGGATTACGCTCCTTGGTGGCTTCGGTAAGCTCTGTGGAGATAGAAGCCAGCTTGTTTTTATCATCTGTCTTGATACCTTCAAACTGGATCAGCTCGCCCTCATTGTACTGATAGATGTATACATCCTGGCGGGTCTTTGAAATGCCCGTGATGTAAAAGACCTGCTCGGAATAGGAAAGACCGGTAACGGTCAATCCGCTGTGCAGGTAAAAACTGGTAGACATGGCAGATGTAACCATGTCAGAGGTAAAGGAAACTATGCGATAGGGAACGTAGTTCTCGGAATTGGTGTTGCCACGCATGATGGCATAAAACTCACCGCCCACCTGCTCTGAGGAGCTTGATGTGGCAAGCTTTACAACCTTCCAGTCAGCCACATATTTACGCCTGTGGTTGACATATACCCTGTCAGTAGCTCCATCGGGAGTCAGCTTGTAGATGGCACCGAAGCCGTTGCTGTTGTCACTGACATAGGTATATCCGGAAAAATTGATGCTGTCGCTGGTAACGGTGTAGCTGGCATCGTCGGTGGTAGTGACATTTTTGTATACCGAAAACACCAAAACCAGAGCAACATATATAGCACATAATATCCACGTGATACGTCTAATGCGTCCCATTTTTTCTCCTTTTACTGTACCAGAGATTCTTCTCCGATCTTCTCAAAGCTCCTGATGAAAAATCTAAGCCAGGGAACATCCCCGAAGATCGCATTTGTCAAAAAAGTGATCAATGTAAATATCAAAAGAATGACACAGATGGTCAAAAATATCCTAAACAGCCTGTCCTTGTTATCCTCAAACCAGACCATCAGCCGACGCAAAAATCCCCTTTTGGCATGTCTGCCGGAAACCAGATCCACGTCACGGTAAAGCTCAACAAAGCTGGAAAAAGCAAGCCTCTCCTGCTTCATCAGTAAGAGATCCCTCAGATCCCACTTGAGCTTTTCTTCCTTTTGCATGAGCATGGAGATCATGTCATCTGCACAAAGCTTTACACAGTCACGCTCAGTGATATTCTCATCAACCTCGGAAAGATCCATGACATATGACAGGAAAACCGAGCCGTCACGAGCCATATTGACCTGGCCCTGACTTATGGCAAGATACAAAACCGGCCAGGGAAGCTCAGAGGTCATGCAGGTGATGATGTAATTCTTACAGATGGTCTCGCACAGGTTGATGTCCATGTGCTTGCCCATGTAAAAACTCGAGATCGGCCTCTGCTCCACATAGGGATAAAAGACCAAAAACTGACCTGCATCCGAAAAATAATTGATCTCCGTGTCTGAAGATATATTTCTGGAAGCACTGTAAACCCTGTGCAGCCTGGCAATGATATCGTGATCGTGAGTCTCGTATACGCTATAGCGGACACGCTCTGCGGAATTGAGATCCTCGCAGACCATCACACGACCGTTATCCGTCTCCTTAACAAGCTGTACTTCGGACAGTCTCAATTTCTGTGTTCGATACACCAAATCGCCTATCCCCCTCAACGAACAAGACCGCCAATCATCTGTGCCGATCCGCCGCCAAGTGCAGGCTGCTCTGCTGATGACTCTTCAGGTCTATCTTCGAGCCCCTTCTTTTCAACAACTGCATATGCATAGGTGCAGATTTTCGGCATATCTGTGCAGAAGATCCTGATCTCATAAACTCCGGCCTTGGCGGGTGCAGTGTAAACACCGTCTGCCGTGATGTCGCCGCTGTTTTCATCGGTGAGCTCATAGGAAACTGAGCAGGGCTCCATGCCCTCAAACCTGACACCGAAGTAGTGGCTTTCCTTTGTAAGCATCCTGACTGTAGGCATCTCGGGAGAAATGCTTGCTCCGACGATCTCTGACTCATCTGAGATCTCCTCACCTGAGGGGAATCTGATGGCAACCCACCTGTAGGTGAGTACAAGGAAATCAACGGCATCCAAAAGACGTGCTCCTACAACAAAACTGCCCTTATCATTAAGTACGCGGACAGCGGTCTCTGCATTGACCACACTCTTCTGCTCCTTGCCGAAGATGTCGGGAGAACCATAGATGGTGCTCTTTAAGTTACTGCTCTTATTGGTATCATCAGAGATAAGCTCGTAGCCTACCTCAACATAAACATTGCCCTTGCCCAGGCCGTGAAGGATCTCGCCTGAGTAGAAGATATCGCCCCTCCTGGCATCCTCACCGAGAGGGATCTCCACAAGACCGGTAGCGATCTCGGGGAAGGCAGACTTCCTGCCGGCAGCTGCATCAGCCTGAACATCCGATGCTGCTGTCCGAATCTTGGGCTGATGGATATCTGCTTCCTTGATAAAGTACTCGAGATAGTCACCGCGTTTAAGATCCTGAGCGGGAACAGCCACATACTGCTTGACTGTAGCCTCGGTAACATCCTCGATGATGTATGCGCTCTCGGTACGGACAAGTGAGAAATCAGCCAGACGGATGTAGTCTCCCTGACCGCCGATATTTTTCATTTCAAGATTCATGCGCCCGATCTCGCGGTTAACCAGCTGCCTGGGCTTAAGGTTCGTAAGTGCAACCTCCATCATGAAGTTGGCGGGAACCTCACAGGCCACATCATTTTCGAAAGCCTTGGCGGAGCCTGTCTCCAAAATAATATTGGTGTTGTTGACCGGAGAATCAAGTGTGTCCATCCAATAATCCAATACCGTCTTTTCACCCATGGAAAGGAATACATCGTTGATCTCAACATCGATGTAATTCATACCCTCCGCGGAAGTGAAGGTAGGCGTCTGGAGCTTTGCAGAATATGTAAGAGAAACATTTTCATCGGAGATCTTTTCGATGATGACCTCGGCACGGATAACATGACCGCGGCAAGCCGATGCGGGCATACGGAAGGTCACCATGTAGTTCATGCTGGAATACAAAACCGAGCTTAAAAGGAACTCACTCTCCATCTCGTAAACCTCGGGAATGTCCTCCTGGTCCATGAGGAAAAGCGTGTAGCCCTCACGCACTCGGTTGTACTGGAACTCGGCACCGGGATCATCCTGGTCGATGGCGTAAACCTTGTGTACGTCATCCTCCTTGTACTTAAGGCAAAGGGATGCTTTGTTGGTGCGCAGTGAGTCAAAGCCCTCTATTGCGGAAAGCTTTTTAACATCTGATGTCTCCACCACGATCTCACGGCCCATGCCGTCGATGGCAACGCCGCTCTCAACAAGAAATGACAGATCGTCGAGAGAGAAAACCCCCAGTCCGCACACTACCCCGGATCCGTACATCAGCCCGTTTAAGAAACGGCGCTTGTTGTTCATGTAGGTCTGCTCAGCTGTGAAATCGCCGCTGGACATACGCTTTCTGGGGTAATAACGGTTACGTTCAAATGGATAGAGTTGTGTGTTGTTCATAATACGCTTCTCCTTCGCTTCTTTAGGCTATTGACCTACTATAAAACCTTAATACTCTCCAATATATTCAAAGGTGATACCATCACCCATCTTTTCATTTTTGTCGGTCCAGGTGATGCTGTCATGGCCATCGCTTGTGATGGAACCGACTCCCTCCTCGTAGATGACCTCCTCGGTGGGATTACCGTCGGCGTCATAGGTCACCCGAGACTTTTTGCAATCGGAATAGATGAATCCGACTTCATTGTCCTGCCAGCCGCCGGTCATCTCCCAGAAATAAACCTCGCCCTCTTTTTCGGAGTAGTTCACCGTGGCGTGGAACAGGCCCTCGCCGTCTCTCCAGACATCCACTACGAAGTTGTCATTGTCTGTGGCCTGCCACTCTCCCAGGATGGACTTTTGTGCTTCATCCCTCTTTTCCTTACGGTCATCATAGCCCTTGTCAAGGTTTACACCGGAAAGCTCTATCTTGGGAAATCCCTTGACGGAGATTATGGCAACCGCTGCGGATGCAAGCATGATCAAAATGATGATCACCGTCAGTATGTTTTTTGTCTTTTTATCCTTCATGTCAGATCTGTGAAAGCTCATACTCAGCCCATGGATACTGTCTCATGAACTGACCGTTGTATCTTTCAACCGCCTCCCATTTTCCATCTAAAAAATCGTAGTAATCGCAGTCGATCATGTCAGTGGCAACTCCGATGCTGTTGTACTTTTTGATGATGATGTCACCGGCACCCACATCACTAAGAGTCTTTTTAAGGTCACTGATCATGTTGCGAAGATAGCTCCTGTCCGAATCGGAATCCTCACCATCCTCCCAGAGGATAGACATGAGTGTGCCCATGGAAAGCATGCTGCCCCTGTGACAGACAAGGATCGCAAAAAGCTCCTTGGTTCGGGCGCGTTTAAACCCAAGCGGGCCATCTTTTGAAAAAACCTCAAACTCCCCAAAGCAGTTAACACGGATAGGTTTGGCAGATTTCTTTCCAAGTGTCGCACTGTCGAGATCCTCAACTATCTCACACTCCACTTGAGGCGCAACTCCCTTAACAGCTTCCCTTATGGCAGCTGCCTGGGCTGTCATCTCCGATGAAATTGTATCCTCATTGACGATCAGTACATACATCTGTAAACATCCATAACTGCAAGCAGAAAACCGGATAGATCCCTACAATGCTACTATCTTTGTATAAATCACTCAATTATTCTATCAAATGAAGACCATTATTTCAACAAAATCACAAAAATATTGCAAAAGGACGTATAATATTGTCATTTTTAGTCAATTCCGGTGAGGACAGCTTCCCTCAGGCGGGTGCCAAGCCCCAGTGTTCCGGACTTTGAAGCCTCCAGCTCTATGGCTGCGATAAGGTCCTCCCAGGTGATCTTGCGGCCCGTTGCGGCGGCCATGTAGGCTGCTGAAACGGCTGCAGATTTGATGGATGAACCCGTAAGCTCCGCCACATGGGCTATGATCTTTACATCCACCTCTGAGGAAAGGGGTGCATCCTCCGGGAAAACTGACTCCCAAAGCCTAATACGGGTTTCCTCGTCCGGCAACTCTATGGGGATCATAAAGGTCATCCTGCGCTTAAATGCCGCATCGAAATTCTGAAGGTTATTTGTGGCCAGCACGGAGACTCCTGTGTACTCTTCTATCTTCTGCAAAAGATACGAGGTCTCTGCATTGGCATATTTATCATTTGACGAGGACACCTGTGTACGCTTTGAAAACAGGGAGTCCGCCTCATCAAAGAAAAGTATAGCATTTGAGTTTTTAGCTGCCTCAAAAACGGAACCCAGGTTTTTCTCTGTCTCACCAATGTACTTGCTGGATACCTGGGAAAGATCGATACGATAGATATCCAGTCCCAGCTCGTTGGCCAAAACCTGTGCCGCCATGGTCTTTCCTGTTCCGGGAGGTCCGTAGAAAACTATGGCCACTCCCCTGCCGTAGGGAAGCTTTTTTGCAAAGCCGTAATCCTCGTTTACCGTAGAACGGTACTTCACCCGGTCTGCCGCCATGCGCAGGATCTTCTCGCTCTCCGGTGACATCATAAGATCATCCCAGGTAAAGGGCGAGGAAAGCCTGGTGGCATTTTCACCAAACTGCACCGAGCAGCAACGGCGGATCTGTTCCTCAAGTATCTTTTCATCTATTGTGCTCTTTTCATTTACGGCAGCCACATTGTTCATCACCTCAAAGATCCGCCCCGGTGACATTACATATTTGGAAACCAAAACATCAAGGGAATATCCCTTTTTAAAGGACAGGCCCTGATCCTTTGCAGCCTCCGTCCAAAGAGTCTTCTGATGGTGGGAGGTGACCTCCGGTACGATTATGCGGTAGATGGCATCGGCACAGCCGCCGATAATGGAGTCCGAAATGGGCTTATCCACACCCAAAACAAAAACCCCAACCTCCTTGTAAAGACCGGTAAAGAACCTGCGGAGGGATCTTTCATAATCCGAGGGACCGCCCTGGCACCACAGATAGGGGATGCATCCGCAGGAGTCAGATGCAAAGATGAGTTCTCCTATGCACTCCTCCATCACTTCGTCCGTAAGGCTTTCTGCAATGACCTTCATATCCACACAGATGATAATCTTGTCAGGATCTGCCATGGAAAGTAAAAAGCGCCTGCCGCTGCCTTCACTACCGCAAAGCTCCACCACCTCGGAGTTTTCCAGCGCTTTTTTAAGTTCATCCCTCACGGAGGTCAGGCACACCGTCTCATCACCGGAAACTTCGGGAAGTATCCAGGAAAAAGGCTCCATGGCGGAAAGCACGGGATATCCCCCTTCGATAAAGCCCATTACATTCCCCCTGAGGGTAAACTCCCGGGACATGCCACCATTTTTATAAATGTCCGGCTTGTTATTTAAAATGACCCTGTTTACATACGAATCAGGCGACAGAAGTGAAACCGGTGAAGCATCCGGTATAAAAAACCTGGCCATATCCATGCATATCCCCACCGTAGCCGGTGAAACCGACTTGTCGGATTTGCAGATAAAGCCTGCAAAAAGCTGGCCGTATTTTCGGTTTTTCTCTGCCGCATATGCTAAAAGCACTGCCAGCTTCTCAATGTCTGAAAGCTTTGAAGCAAGCACCCGGCAAAGGGGATATTCATCACTGCCCTTTTTTATAAGGGTCCTATATAGCGCTTCAATCTCCGGAGAATAGCAGTCACCTCTCTTTGTCCCCACAAACGAGGGCAAAAGCACTTTATCCACATCATCCTCCTGATAGCCCATTCCCACCCTGCTTTTTAATGTGGGCAGGTTACTGTCCATCTCGTCCTTTAATAAATAGCATAAAAGACCAACGAACAAAAACCAGTGACTTTTCATATCCTCCTCTGATGTAAAGGGTGACTCATCGAGTGTGGGATAATATACGCCAATAACATCCATAGTATCCATCAGTTTCTCCTAATTCTTTCTTCTCCTGTCATTTGCTCACTTCATTTTTAATATAGATCTCATCCGTTTCAAAGTCAAAGGCCACAAACTCATCTTTATTAAAACCAGATCACAGCCTGGACGATATCCCCACGGGTGGCTGTGGGTATAAGCTTTCCTACAAGCGGCCTGCAATGAAGTCGCTGTGCCGCCATTAAAAGCTCCCGTTCACCTGCCACCTCTTTTAGTGTGCACTCGTAAATATTGTTCTTTTCAGTATAAACCTGCATACCGGCGGCCTCAAGGAGCTTCGCCATCTCAGATGTATGCTCGTCCACGTGGAGTTCGATGAAAACCTCTCCATATAGCACAAAATCCGAGGATCTGAGCCTGGTCTTTGTAAATTCCCTGCCGGGAAGCTTTACATCATCACCTGCACCCATCTCATTATGGTAAGCCTCTTCAAAAAGCTTAACCTTTTCCTCTAAAACGGCCTGGGCGGCCTTTAGGTCAGTACCCTCTGTAAGCGTCCCCGTAGCCTCGTCAAATCCTCTGGCTGTAAAAAACGCCGTGATGGTATCTGAGAGGGCTGCAGCCAGCGCACTCTCGCCTCCGCCATCCATCTTAAAGCCGTCACGGCATTTCATGGCACGGGCAAGTGCATGTCTTTTTATATCCCAGCCTGTAGCTGTGGGCGGAAAAATCTTGAACTCATTACCGTCCAGCTTTTCTCCTGGGTCTGCCATGGTATCGATATACAGAGCCATGACACTTTTTATAAAGAGCTCGGCATGCCTGGAGTGCTTATGCTCCCGCTCCGCCTGTTCCTGGAGCTTGTATTTTTTCCAGAAGAGATCACCCTTTTTCCTGGGTGATAAGCTCCCATCACTTAGTATACCTGTTTCCATAATTACTCAAATAACCCCTTCCATGGCCTTATAACCAAAAGCTTGGCATCTATCTCCTGCCACTCATCCGCGATACCTCCTGCTGTATCTCCCAA
>CAMODS010000025.1 GCA_946611525.1 uncultured Lachnospiraceae bacterium
TCAAAACTTCATGGGCGCTATGCCTTGTGCCCTCCTATCTGTGCATTGCGTTCCCTGCCCGTGGCTCCCTCGGTGTAGCTTGTTCCCTTTAAAATAGCGTTTTTTCCGTAGCGGTTTTTGATCTTTAGCACCGCGTCCTGGATCGCCTTTTCCCTCTCGTCAGCCTCATCTTCCTTTGATGACTCATTTACGTCAACCATAAACTGTCCGTTTTTGTCAAAAAAGGAAAGTTGTTCGTATTCGGCGGTACGCTTTTTTACCTCAGACTCATACAAAACCCGTCCGGCCACCACATACATCCTGCGCACCAAAAGGTCGGGATCGATGATACGGTCAAAAAGTTCAACCATCTTTTCCACCATAACCGTGGTGGAATTGGTAAAGCTGTTTAGATTCAAAGTGCCGTGGGCATGCTTTGGCACCAACCTGCCATAGTAGTCCACCGTGATCTCCCCGGTGTAGCGCTTTGCCCTGTCGGGGTCATTTAAGTTTTCTATATCATACCCCACAGTAAGCACCAGCTGGTCGGTCACCAGTTTTTTTTCATGAAGCCTTAGGGACAGTTCATCCGTCATCTCACGGATGATGGTCCTGGCCTTGTCGCAGGTATAGGGACCCGTTAAAACCTGGCCTATGCTTTGGGAATTGGCCTCAGGCTTGTAGGACTTTATATCCTCCATGGTGCATGGCTCGTAGCCCCAGGCATGGTCTATTAAAAGCTCGGCATTGACGCCAAACATTTTATACAAAAGATCCTCATTATAATAGTCATCATCTTTGCCCAGCGAGCATCTGGCCACGTCACCCATAGTGTACATGCCCTTTTGCGCCAGCCGCCTTGCATATCCCTTTCCCACTCGCCAGAAATCCGTAATAGGTGTATGGCTCCAGAGGTTTCTCCTGTAGGACATCTCATCAAGCTCAGCTATACGCACACCGTTTTCATCCGGAGTCATATGCTTTGCCTCAATGTCCATGGCTATCTTGGCCAGGTACATATTGGTACCTATGCCGGCTGTTGCGGTGATACCTGTAGTGTCAAGGACATCACGGATCATCATCATGGCAATATCATGGGGAGACATCTTGTATATGTTGCCGTAGTGTGTCACATCCAAAAACACTTCGTCCACGGAATATATGTGCATATCCTCTGCCGCAACATATTTCAGATAAATATCATAAATTTGGGAAGACACCTCCATGTAGCGCGCCATGCGCGGAGGTGCCACAATATATTCTATGTCCCTGCCCCTGGTTTTGGCTACTACTTCAAAAAGCCTTGCCCGCCCGGGGATGCCGTATGCTTTTAGTGACGGGGATACTGCCAGGCAAATAGTCTTTTCAGTCCGCGAGGCATCCGCTACCACAAGGTTTGTAGTGAGCGGATCCAGTCCCCGGTCAACACACTCCACGGATGCGTAGAAAGATTTTAAATCTATTGCTATAAATGTTCCCATATTTATAAAAGATTCTTCGCTTCGCTCAGAATGACAGACGAGGGATATACTACAGTATCCCGTCCAGGATCCCGGCCATCTCGTCGATGTCGGACTTTTCGGCAATAAGGGGAGGCAAAAGCCTAAGCACATCTGATCCCGCAGTAAGTACCACAAGTCCCTTTTCCAAAGCCTTCTTTGCTATATCGACAGGCTTTATCTCAGGTGAAATGATAAGTCCCTGCATAAAGCCCACGCCCCTGTGGCCAAGTGCCGTTTCGGGGTGTTTTTCGCAAAGCTCTGATAACTTCTTTTCCAGATAGGGGGCAGTCTCTTTGACGTGTCCCGGAAGATCCAGCTTTTCCATAAGCTCTATGGACGCCTTTACAGCCGCACATACCAAAGGATTGCCGCCATAGGTGGTGCCGTGATCTCCGGGCTCTAATGATGACGCCGCCACCTTTTTGCTCACCGCAAACGCACCTACGGGCACTCCACCGCCAAGTGCCTTTGCCGTGGTAAGCACATCAGGTGTGATATCATAGCCCATGTAAGCATACATATGTCCGCTGCGTCCCATGCCGCACTGGATCTCATCAAGGATAAGAAGGATGTCATGCTCGTCACAAAGCTGTCGCAGGCCCTGTAAAAACTCCTTTGTGGCGGGGACGATACCACCCTCGCCCTGGATAGGTTCCACTATGATCCCGCAGGTATCCGGATCAACGAGGGTGCGGACACTTTCTATATCATTAAAATCAGCAAACCTCACCCCGTCCATCAGGGGATAAAACGCTTCCCTGTAATGCTCGTTGCCCGTGACGGAAAGCGCTCCCACAGTCCTGCCGTGAAAACTATGGTTAAAGGCAATAACATTTTTTCCCGCCTTACCGGTCTTTTTAAAGGCGTACTTTTTTGCTGTCTTTATGGCACCCTCAATGGCCTCGGCTCCGCTGTTTGTAAAAAACACCTTATCCATACCTGACACGCGGCAAAGTGCAGAGGCCGCATCCATAAGGGGCGGATGATAAAAAAGATTGGATGTATGCAAAAGCTTATCGACCTGTTCGTGAAGGGCAGCGGTATGATCGGGATGTCCGTAGCCAAAGGCCATGACACCTATCCCGCTGGCAAAATCCAGATATGACTTGCCATCGGAATCATATAACCTCATGCCCTCACCGTGGTCAAAAACCACCGGAAATCTGTTGTATACGTGTAACAGTCCTTCTTCGCTTGCGTCAATGTATTCCTGTTTATTCATGATCCCTCCTATATATTCTTCGTCGCTTCGCTCCTTTGAATGACTTAAAGCGCCCTCCGTGATCTTTAGGCCGTCAAACCGAAGGATCTTTTATTCATTATCCTCTGCCACAGATCTTACCATGATATCATACCACCTGATATATGTGTCATCATCATAGTGCAGCCCGTCATAGGTCGTTATATTGCCCGAAAGCTCCGTATAGACATCCATGTATCTTACGCTGTATGGCAGATGTGACATCAGATAGTTGTTGTATTCCATGACCTTTTGGGTGGATACGTGATACCCGTGGGCCGCCTCCTTGTCCGGATCCACCGGAGCAATAGAGAGGGCATAGATATCGGAAAATCCCATCTCACAGATATCCTCTATGGCCTCTATACCTTTATTGGGATCGATGGAGTTTACTCCCAGCTCGTATATTATTACGGTATCACGTGGCAGTTTTTCCACCTCGCTTTTGTTGTCCCAGTACCAGTCATGACCGGCTCCGCCCTTTGCTATCCAGATCACATTCTCATCATCACCTACAGCCTCATGCATGCCGGCAAATCTGGAGTCTCCTATCATGCAAAGCGTCCTGCCCTCAAGCCCCAAGGAGTGCTCATAGCTGTCACCATCCGCCACATCACCTCCATCGGGATCAAGCGATTTTGTAATATCGCCATCGTTGTCACCCGCATCCTCAAGCACTGTCTCCTTATCATGGATGGCCGATGCCAAAAACGTATCTTCCTTTCCAAAATAGCAGAGCATAAAAGCCGCCAGCACAAGAGCCGCTATGATATCTAATAGTATTACCAGTGTTTTTTTTGTTTCGTAACTCATTGTTTATAGTACTTTGGCTCCTCATTGGAGATAATGGCGGTGCCAATACCTTTGTTGGTAAAGATCTCCAAAAGCAGACAGTGAGCGATGCGCCCGTCTAAGATATGTACACGGTTGACCCCGTTTTCGATAGCGGAAACACAGGAGTTCAGTTTTGGAAGCATGCCTCCTCCTATATACCCGGAATCCATCAATGCCCTGGCATCCGAAACCGTAAGCTCCGAGATCAGTGTGGTGGGATCGTCGGGATCACGGTACACTCCCTCGATATCCGATAAAAATGCCAGTTTTTCCGCATGTACCGCCTCAGCTATGGCACAAGCCGCATCATCCGCATTGATATTGTATGTGTCATAATTGTCATCCACACCGATGGGACAGACAATGGGTAAAAAGTCCTTTTCCAAGAGATCATAAAGGATCTTGGGATTCACACATTTGACCTCACCTACATATCCAAGGTCCCGGCCTTCATAGGTCTTTTTCTCCACATGTAAAAGCTCACCATCCTTGCCGGATATGCCCACAGCCATGACTCCCAGCTCCGATACGTGAGTCACCAGTGATTTGTTTACCCGGTTTAAGACCATCTCGGCGATTTCCATGGTCTCATTGTCTGTGACACGAAGCCCGCCTATAAACTCGGGAGTCTTACCGGAAAGCTCCACCCAGCGGCTAATGTCCTTTCCACCGCCATGGACTATGATCGGCTTAAAGCCTACCAGCTTAAGCAGTGTCACATCCTGGATCACCTGGGTCTTTAAAGTCTCGTCTAACATGGCGGAACCGCCGTATTTGACGACTATGATCTTCCTGTTAAATCTCTGGATGTAAGGCAGTGCTTCGATGAGCACCTGCGCCTTTTCCATTATTTTTTCCATTGAATCCTGCATTTTTATATCCTTTCTTATGTCTCACGGACGCCGTGTCTGGTCCTTACGTCCTTTACGGAAAGAGTACCCACCGCCACGGAAAGCTCATCCGGAGTATACTTTTCCAAATCTCTGATCTCCTCAGGAGAATAGGGCATGGAGTCTATAAAATACTTTTCGTATTCGTCATATTCATCGGCAGAGCTGATGTAGATATATGGACATTCCAGCTCATATCCCGGGGTGTCGGCCGCCACCTCAAATTCTCCCCGAACTGCCTTGTAAACCAGTAAAAACGCATACAGGGAGTCACATATATGGCCTCCGGACTGGGCGTAAATGCCTCCGTTTACAAGCTGCTCTTTCATGTCACTTAAAAAGCCGCTCCCCACTACATCTACTTTCCCCTCCAGGCTGTGATAATCGATAGCCTTTACAGCCCCCTCCATCTGGGCGCCCTTGCCACTGGCTACCAAAAGGCCATCCATATTCCGCATCATATCCAAAAGTTCGTGGACCGCCTCGTGGCTTGCCTCCACCGTGGCCTTTGCGTAAACTGTTTGGGACAGGTGCGCCCTGTCATTAGGATGTCCTATGTTCCACTCAGCCACAGCCATATCGCTGCCCATACGTCTTTGCTCAAATGTAACATCATCACCCTCACCACGAATGACTCCGATCTGACGGTCACCGTTGTTTAAAAGATAATAGGTGAGGTTGTATCCGTTTTCAACTTCATCCTCGTATACCGCTCCCACATAGTGGGGAGACCTTACACTAAGCTCGTAGATCTCAGGCCAGGTAAGGGCGTCTATCCTGGAATAATACTGGGCCAGATACACGCCTTCCCTGTCACAGGTACGTATGGCATCACGCATATCCTTATTATCACCAGGGCAAAAGATGATCCCCTCACACCCGGCTGCACAAAGCTTGTTAACCGAGGTCCTGATCAGTGATTTGTCATAGTGATGCTCAACATAGATGACATCCGCTCCCAGAGCATCTGCCGTTGCGTCAATGACCTTTTTGGTACGGCTCCCCAAAAGGTCCTGGGTATTCCAAATGGACACACCAATGGTGACCCTGTCCCCTCCGCCGGAATCTGTGCTTTTTTTATCGGTTGAAGCACATGCAAAAAGCGAAAAGGTCAGACCCACCACACACATTAACGATATTATTTTTTTCCCGATACCGCCAGTCATCTGTCCCCCGTGTCAATGGACTGTATCGGATTGGCTCATCAGCTCTTCAAGCTGGGATTGAGCCTCACTAAGACCCACATCTATGGTATTTTCCCCTCTTATAATACGCTCCATGGCTGTCCCCAGAATAGTGTAATAGTCAGGCCAGCGCATCATAATAGGTCTGTAAGTCCCGCTCTCCAAAGCCTCACGTACCGCCTCGTACTGGGGGTACTTTGACAGGATATCCTCATCGGCCAGGGATGAATATCTGCAGGGTACTCCCCCTGATTCCACAGTCGACTTTTGCACTTCGGGATCCATCAGATATTCCAAAAGCTTTTCGGCATCACCCTTGTTGGGTGAATTCTCAGGAATGCCTATGGTCCAGACCCCATATACATTTGCATTGTAGGAGGTGCTGTTGTCGTCTACCCGTCCCGACAAAGCACAGTAGTCGGCGGGAGATCCGGCCTCGGGAGTATACCAGCCCGGCCATGCTATTCCAAGGGCTGCTTTGTCGCCGGAAATAGCTGCGATCATATCATCCTTTGCCATGGCCGTACCTGTATTTATAAGTTCCAGGTAAAACTTCATGGCATCATGAAATGCTATGGTATCCACCGTGGGATTATTGCCCTCATCAACCACCCAGCCGCCGTAGGATAACAGGATGGGTAGAAAGTCAACCACCAGATTGTTGGAAGTATCCCCTCTGTAAACAAAACCGTATTTGCCGGAAGACTTCGCATAATCCGCCACCTTTTTTACATCCTCAAGAGTGGATATAGGCTTGTTGCCGAAGCCGGCTGCCTCGGCCATTGCCTTGTTGTAAAGTAAAACCGTGACATTGCCATAATACGGCGCCAGATAAATCTTGTCGTTGTAATAGCAGATCTTTGTGGTAGCGGGAATGATGTCATCATCCAGCTCATAACCAAGGTCCGAAAGAGGTGTAAGGATATTCTGTGATGCATACTCCGCCATCCATGATCCGTCCACCATACACAGATCATACTTTCCTTCGGAATTGTGGGCATCCTCTACCACGCCACCGTGGAGATCCTCTTCTGAGAGTCTTTCCACCACACATTTTATCCCATGCTCCTTTTCAAATTCAGGAAGGCACTGCTCGATGACATCCGCATAGGTGCCCTCACGAAGGGCCAATGTCAAAGTATCTTTTTCTCTGGAACCGGTGCCTTTGCCGCCACATGCTGCAAGCGACAGAAACATTGTCGCCACCAGTATGATTGATACTACTTTTTTATACATACATCCTCCAAAAAAGATCTTCACCCGAAGAAGGGCCTCACTCTGCCGGGGCCTCCTCAACCGGAGCCGGAGCCTGAGCGATCACGGGAAGTCCCGCATCCGTCGTTCTGTCAACCATGGTCTCAAAAAATACCGCACCACAGCTGATGGTCACCGGCCCGTCAAGAGCCTCTTCTCCGTTACCCGAACAGGTGATGTCGCTGATGATACATCTGTAATTACAATCCGCAAGCTTTTTAAGTATCTTTTCAGCCTGCTTATATGATGCCGCCGTAAAACTTACAGTAAAAGCTCTCCTGATCTGATCCCCCTCCACAGTCACAGGCGAAAAGCCTACGCTGTACTGAAGAGTGTTCTTGAAGAGATCATTTAAAAATGCAATCTCCTGCGAGCGGTTGTTGTAGCTGGCCATTACACTGGTTTCCTCAGTGACCTTTTCCATATCAGCCTGCATCTTCAAGTACTCATTATATTTTGCATGCGTAATATCATACTCGCTCTGGGCTGCGGAGATCTCCGAAGTCAGGCTGTCCTTTTGTGAACGAAGAGGTATATCAACCATATAATAATACACCACCAGCACCAGGAGGATGGCCAGGATCAAAAGCAATATCTTTTCCCTTGTGGTAAACTCTCTGCTAAGACTCTTCATTGCTGCACCTCCTCAGTCTCATTTGATAAGTATATGGTTACCTGTGCAGTAGTCTCCATGTCATCGTTGTGTCCGGTAACACCTACAGATTCACGGCCAAATGCGATCCTTTCCTCATCGGATGTGGCCGCGATAACTTCCACGTGATCCACCAGAGGATCCTCCTCCAGCCGACCGGCTATGCGCCCAATGTCATTGAAGCTGACACCGGTGATAGGCAGGCTTATCTCGTTTCCGGAAATGGAATAGCTGCCAACCTTTGCAACTTTTAGAATGTATTTATCGATCAAAGCAACCGCCTTCATACGGTCAGCCAGGGATCTCTCCTCATCAGTCATGCCCGACCATGTGTAATGTGCGTACTGTGTGGCGATATCGCCCATCTCATCAATAGCCGCCTGTTCGGTCTCGATCTGATCCCTTAAGGTGGCAAGCTCACCCTGGAGACGTGAGACCTCCACAATACGATCGACTACAAAAAACTTACTCAAAAGGGAAGCACCTATCACAATAAGCACTATGCTGGGAATGAGCACGGAAAGCTTCATTGGAGTAAGTCCCACAAAAGCAAAATTGATCTGTGTCTTTGTGGGTATGACCATTTTCTTTTCAAACGGCCCCTTTTTCTTCACTGCTTCGTTTGCTTCAATGTTTTCGGGAGAATTCATTATGTCACTCATGTTTTTTACCTTGTATTATTGCGTAATTCCTGCTGCCAATAAATAGCCGTTGCCTTCCTCGGCACTTGAAAAACCAAAACCTGACAAAAGCTCACCCGCAGGTCTTATCTTCATGTCCAGGTTTTCCTCTAAAGCGGTAAGCAGTGCCGGTATATCAGCTCCACCTCCGCATACCCATATATCATTTAAGCTGGAATCCTGCATGCTGTAGCGCAAAAAGTTCATTGTCCTCATCAGCTCAACTCCGATATTGTTGAAGGCCGATGTGCATACCTCCTTGTTCTGGCAGTCATCATAATTGTTGACCAGGTATGTATGGGCAATATGAGGATCCACGCTGTACGCCTCCGCTATGGCATCATTTAAGGTGTGAAGTCCGGTCTCCAATTCGTTGGTGGCCAGATGCCTGTCTCCCTTGAAAGCATACATGCGAATGCCTGAATAACCTATATCCAAAATACAATAGTCCTTTGGACCGTCACCTGTAACAGGCTGATTCCTAAGAATGTTCTGATAAACCGATAAAACCGGCGCAGCCTTTACCAGCTTCAGTCCTGCCTTTTTAAGGATGGCTCTCGTATCCTCCAAAAGCTGTCTCGGAATGGCCGCCGCCATCACGTCCATGTTGTTCTCCTCTTTATTCACGGAGATCATGGCATAGTCAAACACAAAGTCCTTGAGCTCCTCGGTGATATAATCCCTGAACTCATAAGGAAGATTGTATAATAGCTGCTCCTCGTTCATGATAGGCATGGTCACGGGTCTGATATAAACCCGCTCACCGGAAAAAACAAACCCCGCCTTGTTGCAGCGAATGCCGTTTTCCTTCATGGAAACCCGTAAAAACTCTCCCATAGTCTCCGGGGATACTATCCTGCCCTCATTTACCAGATTCTCAGGCATGTCTAAGATCACATGCTTTTTAACGTGTCTGCCGTTTATCAGGACAAGCTTTAATCTATTGTGTCCTACGTCAATTCCCAATATAGTCTTTGCCATCAGTTACTCCTTACAAGAAAAGTCCCAAATACCAGTCACTAAGTCTCTCTCCAAATAATAGCATAAAATAAGTCCCAACGGCAATAAATGGGCCAAATGATATGCTTTTTAACTTTAACCCCACCGTAAAGATGAGTCCCGTGATACAGGCGATCATCACACAAAACAAGGTGGGGATAAAACCCAGATACAAGCCTGCTACCGCAAAGAGTTTTACATCTCCGCCGCCAAGGCTCTCCTTTTTTAGGATCCTGTCCATTGCCAGCGATATCAAAAGGATCACTGCGCCGTATGTAAATCCGCAGGCCACATGAAGTGCTGCCTCGGATACGCTGTCATAGACAAAATATGCGGTAGCCACCCATGCCAGAGCAGATATGATAAGTGTGCCGTCCGGTATCTCCCTGATCTCAATGTCCACAAGGGACAGACAAAAGAGGCAGGATACAAATACCAGATCCCTAATGCTTTGTATGGTCAGCCCGTTTTTCAAATAGCATCCCAAATACAGAACACCGCATAAAAGCTCTGTAAGAGGATAACGGATAGAAATCTTGTCGCCGCAGTGCCGGCATCTGCCCCGGGATATGATGTAGCTTACCACCGGGATCAGATCAGCCGCCCCCAGCTCATGGCCGCAGGTGGTGCAGCGGCTCCGTCCCTTTAAAAAGCTCTCCTTCCTTGCAATGCGATAGGCCGCACAGTTTAGAAATGAGCCCATCACAAGTCCGATGATAAAGGTAACGCAGCCAAAATATATGTTGTAAATCAATTCTACACTTGTCATAAAACGAATTGCTCCGCTCCCGCAATCCTAAGTCCGGACTTTCGTCCTGCTCCTTTTATCGCTCACATTCCCTGATACATTGTGAAGATGGCAATGTATATCGCAAGAACTATGTAACCGGCAAATATAGCGATAAAAACAAGAATGGCGGGTTCTAATTTTGCCAGAGCGGCATTGATGGCAGTGGCAAGCTCCGAATCATAGTACGCTGCAACAGTCTTTAGGGTCTCCTCCATTTCACCGGTCTCCTCACCCACTGCAGTCATGTCGGTAAGTATATCCGGCATACAGCCCGAATCCCTCATGGCCTCGCCCAGGCTGTGGCCCTCCTCTATCTGGCCTGTCATCTTGCCTACCTCCTGGGACAGATAGTAGTTGTCCATGGCATTGGCTGTAATGCTGACCGACTTTGTCAGGGGAAGCCCCGCTCCTATCATGGTAACCAGGGTGTTGGCAAACTGGCTTGCACCGTTTAATGTCTGTATCTCACCAAGGATAGGGAACTTCAGTGAGTTTTTGGCGATCTTTAATCGGCCCTCTTCGGTGCTGGAATAAAACTTGTATGCGAAAAACAGAACCAAAACTATAATGGCTATAAGTGCCCAGTAGTGCTGGAAAAAACCGGATATAACAATAAGACTCTGGGTAATGGCCGGAAGCTCAGCATCCTGTTCAGCAAATATATCGGTAAATGTGGGAATGACCTTTACCATCATAACGATCACCACTATGATACCTATGACCAGCACAAAGCTGGGATAGGCCAGGGCGCCCTTTACCTTTGCCGCTATCTTGGTCTGCTTGTCAAAATGTTCATACATGGAATTGAAGGAAGCATCCAGATTACCTGACTCTTCACCTGCGCGGATGGACTCCACAAATGAGATAGGAAGTATGCCCTTACCGTTTTCCTCAAAACTGGCAGCCAGGGAACGCCCGGCCTCCACATCGGTTCTGACCTTTTCAAGGATCTTTTTTAGTGTCTTATCAGCAGTCTTGTCATAAATGAGATTAACCGCACGTCCAATGGGTACTCCCGAACGCAGGATTATGGCAAACTGCGAGCACATTACGGTAAAAGCCTTTGGATCCAGCCTCTTACCGCCGAGATCCATGGTGAGGATACTTTCCTTTTTCTCCTTGACCTCCGCGACCTTTACAACGATGTCATATTCCTGCTTGATGCGCTCTATGGCATCCATCTCGTTGTAGCCCTCTATGACTCCGGAGACCTTGGCTCCGGATTTTGAAATCGCCTGATATTTGTAAGTGATCATTTTTAGCCTCTTAAAAGATTCTTCGTTTCTTTCAATGGTTCACAGCAGCCCGAAGGATCCTAAATCGAATTCTTTTTCACATAATTCTCATCATGCGCATAGTGGAGTGCCGTCTCCTTTGTGATATCGCCCGACCTTACCAGTCTGCAAAGCGCCTGGTCCATGGTCTGGCCGCCAATGGTGGCTGATGTCGCCACTGCGTTTGCGATCTGGGGAGTATTGCCGCTCCTAATGAGATTCCTGATAGCGTCTGTCACTATCATAAACTCGGCTGCCAAAGCACGTCCGCCGCCCTTTTTAGGCATGAGCTGCTGGGTAAGTACGGCAACCAATGTCATGGACAGCTGCAGTCTGATCTGATTCTGCGCAGCCTCCGGGAATACCTGTACCATACGGTCGATGGAGTCAGCAGCCGATCCCGTATGCAATGTACCAAACACCAGATGTCCGGTCTCTGCTGCGGTAATGGCTGTCTCGATGGTATCCCTGTCACGCATCTCACCGATCAATATAACGTTGGGATCCTCACGGAGGGATGCCCTCAGGCCCTCAGCAAAGCTCTTTGTGTCCTTGCCCACCTCACGCTGGTTGATGGCACAAAGGTCGGGTTTGTAGATATACTCCACAGGATCCTCCAATGTAACGATATGGCTCCTGTGCGTATGATTGATATGATCCAAAAGTGCAGCCAATGATGTGGACTTACCGGATCCGGTCTCACCTGTTACCAAAACGATACCTTTGTGAAGATCCGTAAGATCCATGACTGCAGGAGGAAGTCCTAAGCTGTCCAGCTTTGGAATGTGCTCGGATAAAAGTCTCAGTGCCAGCGATGGTACTCCCTGAGCCTTGAAAAGATGCACACGGCAACG
>CAMODS010000026.1 GCA_946611525.1 uncultured Lachnospiraceae bacterium
GGTAAAAATCTGGGCGGTTCCCATATTTATCATGGGCTCAATGGTAAACATAAGTCCGGGAACCATCAGCATATCCTCTCCCCGGTTGGAGCAATAGCTGACCCATGGCTCCTCGTGGAACTCCAATCCCACTCCATGACCGCCTATCTCACGCACCACGGAGTAGCCGTTTTTCTCTGCATGGACGTGGACAGCCTCTGCCATGTCTCCCAAAAAGCCCCAGGGCTTGACTCTCTCCAATCCCAGATCGCAGCACTCCTTTACCACCTTTACCAGCTTTCTGGTCTCCTCTGCCACATCTCCTATCATAAACATCCGGGAGGAATCGGAAAAATACCCGTCCAAAATGGTAGAACAGTCCACATTTATGATATCTCCGTCCTTTAATACCACATCGGAGGAAGGAATGCCATGGCATACCTGATCGTTTACCGAGGTACATACGCTCTTTGGAAAGCCCTCGTAGTTAAGAGGTGCGGGGATACCGCCCATGTCATAAGTAACTTCATTTACTATCTCATCTATCTCAAGAGTGGTCATGCCCTCATGGATACGGTTTGCCACCTCATCCAGGCATGCCATATTGATGACCGCACTTTTTTTGATGCCCTCGATCTGCTCGGGAGTTTTTAAAAGATCCCTGCCGGGAACCGTATGTCCCTGTAGCGCAAAGGTCTCTATCTTTTTATCGATCCTCTCGTGGCACTGTTTGTATTTTTTACCGCAACCACACCAGCAGGGATCGTTCCTGCCTATCTTGGGCATGCTTTTTCTGAAATCTGCCGCACCTTTTTTTTGCCAACCGTATTCTTTATTCATCGCTTAAATCCACTCCGTTTATCCCGCTGGCGCTCTTGTGCACCAGACTGTTATCTCCCACCGAGATACGATCCCATACCCGGTCGTTTATCTTTACCTCATGATCCAAAAGATACCTCTCGTAGTCCCGCCCGTCATAACCGTAGCCTCCGTAGGTGGTGTCATTTTTTTCTGCCAGATATGCCCTGTACTTTTCGGCATATACTATCTGCTCCATGGTGTCGTAGATCTGCTTTTCATCATAGAGCCCGCTGTCCTTTTGCTGTAAGAACAGATCGTCCAAAAAATCACTGTAGCTGTCCTCAAGGGCCTTTTTATCACCATCGGAAAGGGTGATCCCCTCCTCCATGGCACCTTTATAAAAAAGGTGATCATGGACAGCCATATCCATCACGTACTTTTTGGCGGCATATTTAAAGAAGATGCCATTGGCGTGAAGGTTCCAGAAATCCCTGGTGTTTTTTTTGTTGTAGATCACTGCATCAGACTCAACCGTGTACTCCTCATAGAGTACATAAAAGGACAGATCCCTAAGGGTCAGATCCTCTTTGTCAACCGTCACCGCCACATCATCCATATGCTCCTCATATACAAGGGGCTGCCTGGTATCGTAATGCCTGACACCGATGTAGAGGATGCAGGCTGCCACACCTGCCCATACAGCTGCACGCATAAGCAGTCTTAAGGTAATGCGGCCTCTCATATCATACTACCCTGCGGATGGCAAGGATCTCGTGACAGTATATGGATCTGTTGTTGGTGATACCTGCGCGGCTGCTCTGGGCCTCCACTATGGTACCGTTGCCCGCATATATGCCCACATGTCCCGGGTAGCATACTATGTCTCCGGGCTGGACGTTATTGATGCTGACTGCACTACCCACATAGCGTAATGCCGATGAGCTCCTGGATGCAGAGAGGTTGATACCGAAATTGGAATACACCTGGACCACAAAGCCTGAGCAGTCACATCCATTGGTAAGTGAATTGCCTCCCCATACATAAGGATTGCCCACAAACTGATTGGCAAAGGCCACTACGGCAGATCCGCTGACTCCGGTGGTGGGGCTTGGATTGAGATCCTGGCCTCCGGTGCCGTCATCTACACCGTCATCATCATCGTCCACATCGTCGTCATCATCATCGGCTGCCTGTGCAGCAGCGTCCTCGGCAGCCCGCCTGGCCAGCTCCTCCTGCTGCCTTGCCAGCTCCTCCTGGCGCTTGCGCTCACGCTCGAGGCGTTCCTCCTCAGCCTTTTTGGCAGCTATCTCTATAGCCTTTTGAAGCTCCTTGTCAAAGTCTGCCATCTGGGAGCGTTTTGCGTCTATCATGCTGTTAAGTGACGCCTGCTTGACATCGAGAGTATTCTTTTCACTCTGAAGGACTGCCTGCTCCTTTTCGAGAGCAGTCTCCATCTCCTTGATCTCCTCCTTTACACCTATGTAGGTGTTGAGAAGTTGCTGGTCATATTCGTATACAGCATTGGCATATTCTATCTTGTTTAAAAAATCGGAAAAGCTGCCTGACTCCAAAAGCATGGTGACAATGCTCTTTTGGTCATTTTCATACATGGCCTTCATCCGCTTTTTCATGTACCTGTACTGCTTCTTTTCAGCTTTTTTTGCCTCCTTAAGCTCGTACTTTAAGTCGTCTATCTCCTGCTCGTTTTTGGAGATCTCATAGGAGATGTTGTTGATCTCCGCCAAAAGATCCACCAGTTCCGAGTCCAGGGATGAGATCTCCTGCTGGAGGTCACTCTTGTCCTGCTTTATCTCATCAATGCTTCTGGTGGCATCCGCAGTAACACCGTTTAACATCCCCACCGCCATGGCAGCAATGAGAGAAACAGCCGTTATTTTCTTTTTAAGATAACCAATCCTCATAAAATCTCCTGTCAGCTAAACAACCAATTTATTATAAACCTGAAGTCCGGTTATTTCAAGTATTCCACTATCCTGGCGGTGGCGCTGCCGTCGCAGGCTTCAAGGTATTCGTCTATGTAAGCCTGTGTCTTTTTCGGATCATATTCCCTGTACTCTGTCTCAATGGCTTCACAAAGCGTCCTCGGATCGGTGACTATCCTTCCCGGCAGTTTTTCGTAAGGAGTATAAAAACCCCTTAAGTTGCCAAAACTCTCATAGTCGGGAGCATACAGCACCACCGGACGTTTTAAAAACAAATAGTCAAACACAATGGATGAATAGTCCGTGATCAAAACATCAGCTATAAGCATAAGCTCCTCGGAGCAAAAGCTCTTGCCGGTGTTTTCTCTGGCGTGGGGATGGGCGCTGGATATGAGATGCCAGTCACCGGGCAGCCCCTCACGTATCAGGCGTGCCACCGATGATGTATCCGACTCCTTAGCCGCATCCGCATGACCTCTGAATGTGGGAGCATACAGCACCACCTTTTTATCCTTAGCCTCAGGATAAGCCTCATACAGTCTCTGCCTCATGTCATCCATGTAAGCCGTATCAAAATAGTTATCCGTGCGGCTGACTCCTATGGGCCTGACCGCACCCTCTTTTGCCCTCATGGAAAGAGCAAAGGGCTCCACCGCCTGCCGGCCGCTCACCGTGATAAGGTCGTAGTTTTTATATATATTGCCCTTGTAGTATGCGGGCACATCGTCCGTGGTGGCGTATCCAAACTTTTTTAGGGCACCCGCCCCGTGCCACAGCTGCACCACCTTTGTCTCCGGCCGTTTTTCACAGCTTGCCACAGGCAAAAAGGTATCGCTGATCACCACCGCAGCTGCAGTGGCGTAAGACTTCATGAAATCCTGCATGGCTCTCTGGGTGGCTGTAAATCCGTCCTTCTGGTAGTCGCTGTAAAAAGTCTCCACCCGAAAGCCCGCCGCCCTGCAGGCATCCTCCATCCGTCTCATACTGTATGGAGTACTGTGGTTATGGGCATCGGCAAAGATCACCTTTTTTTCATCCACCGGGGATGTGGCCGCCTTTTTATATATGGATGGCAGGTATGCATCCTGCACAAACATCTTTATGTATTCCTTGGCTATATGTTTTACACTCATAATCTTTTTTTTATAGCTTTTAATGCATAGGTACTGAGATAGTAAAGGGACTTTATCACCGATAGTCCTTCCTGGTCTCTTAATATCCTCCACTGCCAGGTGGCGGTGCGAAGCTTGTTGCCGCTGACGGAAGTACGGCTCACTCTGTAGCTGGCGAGCACCTCGTCAAGTCCCCTGGCCACCACTCCGTCTCTTAAGCAGTTTAAAAAAGCCGCATAGTCCTCATGGTGGACATTTGGCATATATATCTTTTCCTTTGGAATGACCGTGGTGTCTATCATGATGGTGAGGCAGGGCATGGGGTCACCCATTAAAAGCGTCCCATGATCCACCCTGTCGGGAACATGTCTTTCCTTTCCTGTAGGTACGCCGTTTTCATCCATTATCCTGATAGAGGTATAGGTAAAGGGAGAGCCGACTTCCTCCATAAACCTAAGTTGTCTGGAAAGCTTTGTGTCATCCCAGGTATCGTCACTGTCCAAAAAGGCTATATATCTCCCATCAGCCTCCCTGATACCGTGGTTTCTGGTAAGGGCAACTCCTGAGTTTTTATCATTGTACAGGCAGCGGATCCTATGATCTGTCGAAGCCAGCTTTTCCATGATCTCTTTACTGTCATCGGCGGAGCAGTCATCTATCAGCAAAAGCTCCCAGTTGTCATAGTCCTGAGCCACAACCGACCCCACCGTCTCCCTTAGAGTGGATGAAGAGTTGTAAACCGCTGTAATGACAGAAACCTTATCCTTCATATCACTCCTCCACCGGTGTCCGGTCGGCGTCATGCATGGTCTTTTGATCCTCCTCGGAAAAGCCCTCTGTGCTTTCCTTTTGCATGATCACACGAAGGGTCTCAAAAATGATCTGCACATCCAAAAGAAGGGAATAGTTTGTGATATAGGAGAGGTCCATCTTCAGCTTGTCCATGGCTGTGGTATTGTACTTTCCGTAAACCTGGGCATAGCCTGTAAGCCCTCCGCGCATCTTTAGCCTGTAACGGAACTCCGGTATATCCCTGGTATATTTTTCCACATGGGCCACTCTCTCCGGCCTGGGTCCCACTATTGACATATCTCCCTTTGCTATATTGAAAAGCTGGGGCAGTTCATCGATCCTGGTGGCACGGATAAACCTGCCCACCTTTGTAATACGCGGATCCTCCGCCCCTGCCGGAATCGTCCTGTTGTCCTTTTCCGCGTCCACTATCATACTGCGGAACTTGAGTATCATAAACCGCCTGCCATTTAGGGTGACACGCTCCTGCCTGTAAAATACAGGGCCGCCGTCACCGGCCTTTATGAATATGGCAACCACACCCAAAAGAGGTGACAGGATGATTATTGCCAGCACGGATAAAACAATGTCGAAAAATCTCTTCCAAAATCTCTGCCATGCGGACATGCCGCTGTTTCTACAGAGGTAAATGGGCGTGTCAAAAAGGTTGATGTCGTCACTTGATTTTATCATGACATCCGAGATAGCCGGAGTAAAGTAGACGCGTTTGTTGATATCAAAGCACATTCTTAAAAGCTCATCTTCCCTGTCGTAGGGCACATCATTTATGAGCACCGCATCATACGGAAGTATGGTTTCAATGATCTTTTCGTCAGGCTCATCACACTGGATCTTCCCGTCAAAATAGTACTTATCGTCACGAAAGCCCATCTTTTTAGCCACCCTGTTGGGATGGGATCCATATATCTCTATGAGCCTTAGGGGCGGAAACTTTTTTCTGTACAGGTCGATGAGCATGATGCTGGATAAGGATATACAGAAGGTCTGTACCAAAAACAAAAGTATATAACGCCACAGAAAGGCCCAGAAGAATCTGAACTGACCGGTGATGGCAAGGGATATGAACACCTCGGCAGCATCGGTTATAAAAAGCGCCACCGCCAGGGAGCCCACCACATTCATCTTACGGCTGACACCAATGAGATAGCCGCCCATGGACTTCATTAAAAGCACGAATACAAAGGCATAGATGAAAAGCGCCATGAGTCTGTTGGCCAGACCTGTCAGGTGTCCGGTCTGGTCATGGAAGGTGGTATAGGATATCCAAACCCACCAAAAAGTAAGGCTGGCATAGAGGGTGTGGGCAATGCCGCACACCCATCTGAATACATACTTGCCCTGTATCCGGTTTTCCTTTCTGCCGTAGAGATTTTCTTCCATTTATAATTTCCTCATATCTTCGATCATGGTTATCAGCTGGGTTCCGTAGTTCTCCGCTGCCGCCCATCCGGAGCCGTAGGGATTGGAAGGGATAGCCAGCCACTCAATGAGGATCGACTTGCCGCGTATCTTGTCATTATATCTGGGATCCACTATAGTGACATCCTCTTCCCAGTCTTTGTCAGAGGTGGCGTAAAGCTTCAGGTGCTGCACCTGGGCAGTCACTCCTTCCTCCACATCGGAGAAGCTGTTGCCGGCAACACCGCCGCCGGTAGCCCCTATGCCTGCAAAGTTGCACTGGTTAGCCTTTACATCTCCGCCAAACTGAAGGTATCCGGTCTCCTTGCAGATCTGCGCCCATACCAGCTCGGCACGGATATTGTACTCCCCACATACGTCATACACTATCCGGCAGAAATCCTCAAGGGTATCTGCGCCATAACCACTGTATACATCTGACGGATATTTTTTACCTGATTTCTCATAGTAGGCTACCATCTGATCCACGGTGACACTTGTCTTACCCTCGATCTTTGTTCCGGCCTTACCTGTCACTCCGGTCTTGTCGTACTCGGATGCCATATACTTTTTACCCAGTTTTACACGGTAAGCCTTTACTGTATAGGTGTAGGTGTGCTCCCACTCAGCTGTATCATCTACAAAATACACATCCTTTGTCTTGCCGATCCTGGTCCACTTTTTCTCCTTGTCGGCCTTACGGTAGACTATGTACGCACTTGCCTTTTGCTTTTTGGTCCAGTTAACCTGTACGCCGTTTTTAACCAGGGTGCTCTTTTTCATCTCCACCTTGCCCGATGCGGTCTGGAAGAAATCGGTAGGTTTTGCGGACTTGCCCCACAGCTTCTTTTTATCCACTGTGCGATATGCCCTGACCTTGTATCTGTAAAGCTTTCCACACTTTGTAGTCTCATCTATAAAGCCGTCCTCGGTTGCCGTGGTGGTAATGGTCTTCCACTTGTCGGAACCGAAATCCTGACGGGAGACCTTGTAGCCGGTAGCTCCGGTAACCTCCTCCCAGGAGATGACGCTTCTGTTAAATGCTCCGGCAGCTGCAGACAGCTCAGTCACCTGACCATTGCCTGCTACGGCACTGCCCTTTGCCGAAAACTTACTCTTTATCGTAGTACCGTTTTCTTTTTTGATGGCTCTCACCTTGTAGGTGCCGCTTTCTCCGGATGCCAATGTGGTGTCGGCGTATTCGGAGTCGTCTGTCTGGGCCAGCTTCTTCCACTTTTTCTCAGTGTTATTGTACTTGTATATCTGATAAGCTGTCACATCATCTATATCATCCCAGGAGAGATTTACAAAAAAGCCATCCGTCTCAACGGAGAGGTTATCCACCTTTACAGTGGCCAGATCCACCTTTTCCTCAGTCTCTGTGTCATCTCCACTGTCATCTGCCTCCTTTGGATTGGCCTTGATATAATCAATGATACCTTCTGCATCTGCCTCACCGAGTTTTTTAAGTCTGGAATCTGCCGACAGGTAATCGTCCACATCATCCTCGTTGGTCATAAAGCAGTGCTCTATCAAAACGCCGGGGATATTGGCGTCTGCAGCTCCGTTTAGCACATAGTAATTGGCACGCTTTATACCTCTGCTTTTAAGCCCCACGTCGGAGCTCAAGTGGCGCAGTATATCTCCTGCCAGGGATGCACTCTTTGCGGAAGCGCCGCTCTTTTTTGAGTAATAGACCTCAGCGCCGGTAGCCTCGGGATTGGAGGGAGCAGCATTGAGATGGAAGGACACAAAAATATTTCCTCCCTTATCCGTAGTAAAACTCACCCTCTTTTTCAGGCATTCGCCTGAGGTGCTTACTCCAAAGGCACAGGGAGCACTCTCCCTTGTCATATATACCGTGATGCCGGGATACTCCTCCAGCTTTTCCTTGCAGTAGGTGGCGATCTTTAAAGTGTCCTTTTCCTCTGCATGGTCAAAATACTGGGCTCCCTTGTGTGAAGCATCATGACCCGGATCCAAAACCACCACCATATCAGATATGCTCTCATCGGTCTGAGTAGCGGAAGTGGTGGTATCCTCAGTCCCAATAGTGTTAAAAATGTCTGCGGCCTGTACTCCCTGCCCCGCAAAAAGGCATGCCGCCAAAATCCCTGCTAATAATTTCTTTTTCATTTTACTCTGTACACCTCATATGCTCCTGTTTTTTTTAAAAGCTCGCAGCCAGCCTGACTAAAAAGCTCGCCCTGAAAGTAGTCGCTGTAGGCGACTATGTAGTCTGTCTCAGTCTCCTCTAAAAGCTCTTTTAGTCTGTCCGCATCGGGCCTTTCATTTTTTTCTATCATAAAAGCAAGTTCCTTTTGCTTATATGGCTTTTTTGACTGCCCGGTCATCTTTAGATAATCCCTCCTCGGGATCACACATTCCACCGAAGGGTCCACACATCTAAGCTGCATGGTCATACCCAGTGGTAAAACGCACCGGATCTTTTCCCCGTAGGGATGCTCATCCGTCAGCACGTCGGATATTGCCATCACCTCTCCGGGGATCAGGTTTATGTTTTCCGGCCTTTGAAATGTAGCTCTGTCCGGCTCCAGCCAGGTGTGATCCATCACAAACAGACACGCCAGCACTGCAACGGCAAAGGGCAGCCTGATCCACCATTTCTTAAGATCCAGAAACATCCTCACCAGCCCATAGGCTATCCAGACCGTTACAGGAATGATCCAAATAAACCTGTAGTACACTCCCGACTCCACCACCTTTGACATGAGGCTGTAAATGAGGTCATTGTATATACACACAAAAAACAACGCCGTACCGGCAATGATAGTGATCCGCCCCTCTTTTTCTGCTCTTATCAGGGTATATATATATACTACGATAAAAAGCACCAGCCATTGGGGGCCCTGGAAATATTTGATTAAAAGATCAATGGTTCCTGTCATATCTTAAATACCAGCACCTTCTTAAGATTTAAAATATAAAGTGCCACATAGCATAAATTTGGAAGAGCACATACTATCCCGTAAAAAACCGGGCGAAGCCTGTGTTCCTTTACGGCTATGAGCACGGAGCCGAGTCCCAAAAGCGCCGGCACCAGCATCATGGAAGACATGGATGCCCCCACGCTCCCAAGGCAGATCAAAAACAAAAGCGCCCACAGGTGACGGCCCCGTTTTTTATATATCAGTAAAAGTATGAGCGCCACCATGGGCAGTACCACATTAGCACAATACCCCTTGGCCTCATTCATCCGTCTCATGAAAAACAAAGATGTGGAGGAATATGAGAAAAACAGTAGGTTTATCGCCAAAAAGGCAGCTGTCAAAAGGTAGGCATGGGTGGCATTTTTTTCGAAAAGCGCCATGCCGAAATCATACACTATAAGGATCGCCAGTA
Organism: uncultured Lachnospiraceae bacterium; assembly: GCA_946611525.1. GTDB lineage: Bacteria > Bacillota > Clostridia > Lachnospirales > Lachnospiraceae > JAILEN01. The sequence goes on from CAMODS010000026.1 coordinate 9,410, forward strand.
TGGCTCCCAAACCACGGATGCCGTAATAACACATAACAGTGGGGGAGATGCTCAAAAAGTAGCAGGGAATGGTAAACTGCATGGAAAAGCCGGAAAGAGCATACCTGAGATCCAGCCTGTTCATAAGTGTACCGTCGTTGCCATTGTAAAAATACATGGTGTCCGTATATATGGCCTCGTTCATATTGCCCATGTAAAAAGCAGTGTCCCATCCCAGGTACTGCTGCAGCACCAAAAACACAATGAACAGGGCGCAGCATGCCGGCACCGCCCATCTGACAAACACAAAAAGCCTGCCGTCTGTCCCCGCCTCAGCTTTGGGCATAAAAAACGGTGACCTGCCTCCCGAAGTGACCAGATACACTGCACACACCAGCACCAGGATCACCAGAGCCAGCAGCCAGCCATAAGCCAAAAGGTGGAAGCGGGCACGCAAAAGTACCATGGGAACATACACCGCCTGAAAGATCGCGAAGTACACAAAAAAGCCCACCGTCTCCCTGTGGATACAAAGCTTCTTTTGACCCAACAGCACAAGTACGGACGTGCCGATGAGCTTAAAGACCAGCATATAAAGGAGTATCACTCCCATTGTCATGATAAGTTCATACATCAAGGTATATTTTCCTCAAAATCTCTACACTCTTTTTAAAAGCGTATATGCCCCGTTATCGTAAACCGTCTCATATCCCCTGGCATTCATCTCCGATGCCCGCACGTGCATATTGTTTGCTATGATAAGATATGTGGTTTCTGTCTTTTGAAGCAGCCTGTCTATCCTGTCATAGTCCGGGGAAGTATCATTGGTGAGCGCTTCGTAAAGCTCTCCCTTTTTGCCGCTCTTGTCCTCTTTCTGTATGGTGCTGCGGCCGTATGTCAAAAGCACCGTAGCATCATACTGTCTGATAAAGGGTACTATGGTACCTACTGCCGCCACCCGCTTTTCTCCCATGGGGGCCGACTCATAATCGGCATTTACAGCCTCTATGATATCTATCACCTCATCCGGAAGCTTCTCGGGATTTTTAGCCCAGGTGACATTACCGTCACGATACACAAACCGTCCTCCTCCGCAAAGAAGTCCGGCGTATATGGCAAACACCAGGATCACTGCAACAAAGCTTAAGGCCTTTTTCTTTTTACCGTCAGCGGAGAAGATCCTGACTGCCGCCGATACCACCAGGGGCACAAACTCCACCATGGCAATGGCTAAAACCGGTATGATAGGCAGAAGCCAGAACATACGCCAGTACACATCACCCTCCATAAAGCCCATTAGTATCTTTGCGGTCACAGGGCAGTAGATTATGAAAAGCATGATCACCGTATAGAGAGCAACAGCTGCCGCATCCCGACGTCTCCACAGCAAAAGCAGCCCCGTCAGGGCGATGGCAAAAAGAGGATACTGCCAACCCTCACCGAAATATCCGGTCTGATTTTCAATTATCTCTGAAAACACTGCCGACATAATGTCTCCTATCTTATCACTAAATATATCACTCCCAGCATCACATTTACTGCACAGCATGGAATGAGGGAAAGCGAATATCTAAGGTTTTTAGTGACTATGGCCCGTGTCAGGCCCAGTGCGAAAAGCTCTATCACCGGAAGCACCACTCCCATAGACGACATAAAGCATCCCGCCAAAAGAATCACCGTGATATAAAACATCATCCGCCGCGACAGCTTCTCGCTATCCCTGTCACTGATGATAAGCATCATCAAAAGCGGTATGATCACAGATGCAAGCACAGTCTTGCCCTGCCATACACGTATAAGAAGCCTCATGCCCACAGACCAGGTGGAAAAAGCTCCGAATATCTGTAAAAATGATGCCGCCACCACAAAGGCATAAGACTTAATCTCCCTGTCGGGATCATCCCTCCAGATGGCACGTCCCATCATAAAAAGCACCCCATAGGACATGGGTATAAGGATCGCCGGCAGGACAGTATGGAAGATGATTATTGGCCTGACATTGAAGATATAAGACAAAACCGCCGCAAGCATGGGCCAGGGTGACAGCACATAGCGCGCCGGAAGGCTGGAGTATTCGGCCCCGGTAAATGGTGTATAGCGGTAGATAGTATCCGTGTCTATAGCTGTGGTGGCCGTAGCCACATAAAACGCATCATCATCATCATAATGTACGCCAACAACCAACAGCAGTGCCTGAAGCAGCACTATTCCCAGCGCAAATAAAGCGGCTATATCAGAAGGCGTAAACTTAAAGGTAAAAAACCTGACAATCTTTTCTCCCCATGACATAAAGCATTCTCTCCAGGGCGCCAAAAGGGATCCTTTGTTTCTGAAAAAGCTGACAACACAAAGAGTAATGATGACCGACTGTATGATAAGGGAAAGCGCGGTAAGCGATGACTTTAGAAATATAGCCGGAAGGGAAACTATCTCCCAGAGAGCAAGCAAAACCAGAAAGCCGCCCAGAATACCGGCAAAAAGTCCGTGCTCGCTCCTTACAAAAAGGGCTCCCACAAAGTATGAAGTTAGTATAACTGCCAAAAGGCACACCACTGTTAAAATCAAGATCATTGCTTCCAATCAAAAAAATGCGATCGATACGGCACAAAATATGCCTAATCATATCGCATTATACCACAATATATAGTCTGCCGCCACCCTTATTTCTTGTCTTTTGACCGGCAAAGCTCATGAAGAGG
>CAMODS010000027.1 GCA_946611525.1 uncultured Lachnospiraceae bacterium
GAGGATCCGCTGGAGGTTCGAGTAGCCCGTGCCAAAATCATCAAGCGACAGTGCAAAGCCGCAGTCGGAAAGCTCCGAAAGGTTGCTGATAAGGTGGGCATTGTCGTCCTCGTAGTCCGTCTCGGTGATCTCAAGGTTGATCTGGGAGGGATCCACGTTGTACCTCTTTTGATAGTTTACAATGTCGCTTACGATGTTTTTATCTATGCACTGCTGCCCTGAGAGGTTGAGTTCGATATACGAAAGTCCCAGTCCCTCAAAGTCCTTTGATCCGATAAACTTTATCACGTCATGCAGCACATGGATACCAACCGCCTGCATGAGGTGGCGCTGCTCCGCCTCGGGGATAAAAAGTCCCGGAGATATCATACCGTATTCCGGATCATGGAGACGTATCAGCGCCTCTGCCGAGATGAATTTGCCCTGTCTCAACGAATATATGGGCTGATAATACATCTCAAATGCTCCGGTAGAAATGGCACGGCGCAGGATATCATCCATGCTGTTTAGGATATGGAACTCCCTGGTCTCCACTACGTCGGAAGCTCTCACCAGATGGTGCCCGGGATCCGTAAACTGAACAAACTTGTGGCCAAAGTTTATGATACTTTCCTCATCGGCCATGTCATCGGGAGCATATACCATACCCATGACCGCATCCAGAGTCAGGCCGTTTCTCTCATCTATGACACTTTCAAAAAGTATCATCCTGGCAAACTCCACCACCTTGTCATCCGGCAGTATATCTGCGGAGTTATCCATGACGATGTAGATATAGCCTGCCTCCTCGTAAAATACGTCAAACTCATGCTTCGTGGACTTAAAGTGCGACACTATGGCATTTAGGATCCTCATGATCTGCTCATTGTACCTGTCATCGCCCAAAAACTCGCGGACGGCACGTGCGTTATTGAAACGTATGATAAAGATCTGCGCACTCTCTCCCGTGGAAAGCACCTTTCTTACCTCTCGTCTGTAGGTCTTGAAATTCATGACGCCGCTGACGGAGTCCACCAGCTCCTCGGGACGCTGGATGTATAAAAGAACTGCCAAAAGGGAAAGGGAGGAAGCAAAAAGCTCCACCATGTAGTTTGCCTTCACCATCTGTATATAGACCGCTATACCTGTAAAGGCAACCAAAAGATTAAGTGCCAGCCACTTGTCTGTCTCCAAAAAGCGCTTTTTATAACAATAGATAAGAAAACCTAAAACATAAAGGAGATACATGCCTGCAGTGATATAGAGGATGAACATGAACTCTCCCCTGTGATATCCCGCCTCCGGTGTGATGGTAAAAAGCATGTGATGGAAAACATTTGAAGTAACCACAAGCACCGTCACCACATAAGGGCCATACACCGCGACCCTTATTGGCCGTGAATAAAGCTTGTACCACATCCTCACCTTTGACACGCAAAACAGGAAATACAAAAGGATGGTGCCGGTACGAAGGTAAAAATATGCGTAGAAGAGAATGACGTACGACCACCACTCAAACCCAGGTGACAGTGGCAGTTCATACGCAGTATATGGCAAGAAATCGGTAAGCGTAACGATAATCGACACAGCAACCATATAGATAAAAAGCCGGTTGGTGCGCCCGTGGTGCATTTTTTTCCTGTACACCGTGATCAGGATAAACCCGTATATCATCAGTGCTGCATAATCAAATTCCAGGATCATTCTCATGGCAAAAAACCTTTAAGCGGTCTCCCCAAACCACTGCAAACTCAGTTTATGTAACAAAATCGGCAAATACTTTCCCTAACGTATCACCGCTCCCAAAAGCCCGTATGAAAGAATGCTCATGATGACAGTGGCTATGGCAATGCCGCAAAGCTCCGCCACCACCGCCTTTTTGATATCCATGTCCAAAAGTGATGCGATAAGACTACCTGTCCAGGCTCCCGTACCCGGAAGCGGTATCCCTACAAAAAGCATGAGTCCTATAAACTCCGTGCCCTCCACCCGGTCACTGCGCTTCATGGCGTGGGCCTCGATGCGGTCCACCAGTCCTCCCAGGTGCTTGAATCTCTTCATCCACTTAAAGATGGCCTTTATAAAAAGCAGGATGAAAGGTATGGGTATGATGTTGCCGATAATGCATATGGGTATGGCAGTCCTAATGGGTATATCCAAAAGACTGGCCGCCAAAAGGCCTCCCCTAAGCTCAAGTATCGGAAACATGCTTATGATAAAAACCACAGCCTCCGCCGAGACGTACTGCCCCAAGGTGTCGGTAAATAATTGTACTAATGATTCCATAAAAACTCCAAAAAGATTCTTCGCTTCGCTCAGAATGACAGTAGGGCCTGTACACTCAGGATGACAACCGCTTCGCTTTGAATGACAATATTTCTTCAAGTGCTTTAAAAAGCTGCTCCATCTGTTCATCTGTACCCACGGTGATCCGAAGGTAATTGTCTATCCGTGGTTTTTTAAAATATCTCACGTAAATGCCCCTGTCACGAAGCTTTTCAAAGATCTCCTCCGCCGGCACCCGCTCATGGGTGGCAAAAATGAAATTCGTCGAGGACTCGGGAAAGCTAAAGCCAAGCTCTAAAAGCCTATTTTTACTCATCTCCCGTGTGTCGATGATCTGCCTGACCTGCCGGTCAAAATAGGCTTTATCCTTTACGGAGGCAACTCCTATCCTCTGGGTAATGGTGTCCATGGTGTAGGAATTGAAAGAATCCCTGGCCGCCAGAAGATAAGATATTAGCTTTTTTTGTCCCATGGCATAGCCTATACGGCTGCCTGCAAGGGATCTGGACTTTGAAAAGGTGCGTACCACTAAAAGATTATCATAGTGGTCTGTGTATCTTAACATACTTTCACCGCCAAAGTCCACATAAGCTTCATCCACTATCACCACACACTCCGGATGGCTCTCAAGCACGTGGCACAGCGCCCCGGTATCAAGGTAAAGCCCCGTGGGCGCATTGGGATTTGCGATGACTATGCCACCGCAGGGCCCCTCATATCCTGTAAGGTCGATGGACAGATCCTCTGCCACCGGTATCCTCTCATACTCTATCCCGAAAAGCTCGCACCAAACATCATAAAAACTGTAGGTGATGTCCGGAAACCTGACGGGCCGCTTTTTATCCCCAAAAAAGGTAAGGAAGCTCATGGCCAGCACATCATCCGACCCCACTCCCACAAAAACCTCATCAGGTGAGATTCCGTGAAAATCTGCCAGCGTGCTGCGAAGCTCCAACAGTGTGGGCTCCGGATAGCGTCTTAGCTCATCCGCATAAAAGTCCTCCAAAACCTCCTGCACCGCCGGCGCCGGGGGATAAGGGTTTTCGTTGGTATTAAGCTTTATGACATTTTTATCCTTGGGCTGTTCCCCGGGTACATAGGGGATCAGCTTTTTAACATTTTTTTCCCATTCTGACATATCAGTTATTCTTCTTTTTTTCGGCCTTTTTGGCTGCCTTTTCCGATTCCTTTTCAGCAGCCTTTTTAAGCTTTTCAAGTTCCTTTTCGTTCTCATCGAGGGTGGCTATATTGGTCACATAGCTCTTTCCGGTGTCGGAAAGGCTGTTATAAGCCTGCCTTGCCAGCTGTATGGCAGTCTCACTTTCCAAGGTGACCGGAGCGATGATATCAATGGAGGCCATGAGTTCTTCTGCTTTTTGCTTTTCCACAGCGGGATCCGGGCCCTCAGGCTCCTCCTCAGTGGCGTATACCAGCACAGGGCATCCCTCGTCTATGGTCTCAAAGAGGGTCTTTGCCGTCTCAAAGGGACAGTTAACGCAGCCGTGGGAGCCGTTGGACCGGTATATCTTGCCTCCGAAACTGCCTCGCCAGGTGGCGTCATGAAGTCCCTCATTGCCATGAAATGGCATCCAGTAGGTTACGGGTGTGGCATAATTGTCGCCACGCAAAACTGCGTCCTTTTCCTTGTAGGCCACAAAATATGCCCCCACATGAGTCCCGTTGCCCTTGTTGGGATTGCCGGTAACCACATCGGAATCCATAACGAGCTTGCCGTCCTTATAAAGCCACAGATGCTGGGCTGTGATGTTCACTTCCACGTAGGTATCGCCGTAATCATGCTTGCCGTGGGAATTGGCGTAATAGGTGTAGTGGAGCTCCCTGGTCACATCCTCCCCTTTTTCAAGGTCAGAGATTATGGCGTCAACCTCTTTTTCCTCATCCACCTTCCATCCGTAGGTGCCTCCGGGGATCGTGATCTTCTTTTTATCCAGGCTGGACTTTATGGTCTTGGGCTGGCCAAAGGTGTTGACCCGCTTTGCCAGCGTGCTTACGTATTCTGTGATGGCTTCCCTGTCGAAGGTCAGCTTTCCGTTTTTCTTGGTCTTTATAAAAGAGGCCTGGGTCGCCTTGTCAAGAGTCACATTCTCATCCAGGGTAAAGGTGATGGTGGCCGCCATCATTTTATTAAGTTCATCCACCTGTGCGTTAAGCTCGGGATCATCGGAAAAAACAGTGGGCTGTACATAGCACTGATCTGCCAAAAGCCCCATGGAACGCTGGAGGGACTCCATCTTTTTCATGACGATATCCGTCATGGCCTCCACGTCGATCTCCGTACCAAAGACCTCCGGTATCACCTCGTACTTTTCACCCGTAAACTCATAGTGGGCGTCCTCGGTTTTAACCTCATCCGAAGCATCCACGCAGGGAAGGCGCTTGATCTCTTTTTTTACCTTATCCCTATCCATGGTCACCACATGATCCGTCTCGTACTCGGTACGGGCAATGATATGTGCAGGCCACTCAAACCCTGTCTGGGCCTCCAGTATGTCGTCCACCTCACCTGACCCCACATCAGTCACCATGTCCACATCCTCTGCAAAAATGGTATAGGTGGCATTCCTGCCCTCATCAATGATATCTATGGAATATCCCTTTGCAGCCTCGGCTATGGTCTCCTCCACGGTCTCTACCGATCTGCCCGAAGACTTTACACCGTTTATCGTACTGTTCAGATAAAAGTGATTTGAAAAATAAACACATCCTCCTATGTATATTCCTGCCAGCACCATGGCTGCGATCAAAAGCCCGAATAAAAGCTTTTTGCTTTTCATTGATCTTCATCTCCCATTCCGACATCGCCTTCCGTCTCAAAACCCTCGGCGTTGTCCGCTTTTATTATATCTTCGTCGCTCTTTCTTACAGTAGCGCGTCTCTTTTTCTTGGCCTCATAAAGTGACCTGTCGGCCGTCCTGATCAGACTGTCAAGACTGATGGTAGGATCGCACTCAAAGCAGGCCGTACCTATGGATATGCCCAGGTAGTAGGGCTTGCCGGAAACCGCGTTGAAAAGATCCGTGGAAAGCTTTACGTCTGCGATCCTCCTGCCGGTCTCATTTTCCTCATTGTCATATACCAAAAACATGCCCAAAAACTCATCGCCGCCAATACGTCCCAAGGGCGCCCGGTCTCCGATCACACGTCTAAGCACCTCGGAGCAGGCCTTTATGGCAAAGTCGCCCTCATTGTGGCCAAAGGTGTCATTTATCTCCTTTAGGTGGTCAAGGTCTCCTATCATAAGGCAGGCCCTTATGCCCTCGTTTTCGGTAATGGTCTGATGTATCAGTTCCTCCACGCCACGGCGGTTTAAAAGCCCCGTCAAAGGGTCTGAGTGGGCGCTGAAGGAAAGCTTTGCATTTTGCATCATAAGATTGGTCCTCTCGGCCATCACGGAGTTATTGATCTCGTGAAAATGGAAGGCCGTGCCCAGATGCAGCGACATAAGATACATGTAGGGGATATCCACTGACTCCACCTCCATGATCAGTATGCCGTACTGCCGCTCTCCGTCAAATATCAAAAAGGTGTAATACTGCCTGCCGCCCTCTTCGGGCTTTCCCGTAGGGATGAGTCCCCGCTTTAATCCTATGCGCGGGCTGTCCTCACGAGGGTAAACAGTAAACTTGTCATCATGCTGCTCAAATACCAGATAGACTTCATCCGCCATAGTGTAGCCATTCTCTACGGTATTGATCATGGGATCATGCTGGACGTAAAGGTAAGATGACTTTACATTCAGATCTATCAGGTTCTTCGCCATCTGGGAGAAAAAGCTGACCACGTTGTCGGATACGGCCACCAGTTCCCTGGTGATGATTGGACCCATAAGAGCATAATTCCAGATGCGCCTGTTATCATCCACCACACCCGGAATGGAGTTGTCCCTGGCATTTGCAAGATCCATCTTTTCATCGGACAGATTGCAGCCGCAGGAATTGCGGTTGACCAAAGTGGTGGGTATCTTTGTAAGTGCCGGTATCTCCTCACCCTCCAGATAGGCAAGTGCAAGTCTGGCAGCGGTCTCGCCCATGATCCTGGACTCCTGGCGAACCGTGGTAAGTGGAGGATTTAAAAGGCTTGCCATCGGGATATCATCAAAGCCCGTAACCGCAATGTCCACTCCAACCCTAAGGCCTCTTTTTTCACAAACACGGTAAACAGCGGAAGCCATCTCGTCATTGGCACATACCACAGCCTGGGTGCCCCTGTTGGCATCCAAAAGCTCCTCGGCTATATCGTCCACATTTTCCGTATAATTACCATAACGGATCATGGTATCGTTGACAGCGCAGCCATGGGAGATCATGGACTCTAAGTAGGCCTGACGTCGCTGGATGGAATCCTCGTTGTGCTCAGGTCCGCACAAAAGCACGATATTCTCAAACTCGTGGAACTCTATGAGATGATCCACTATATGCTTCATGCCGCCATAGTTGTCGGAAATGATATTAAAGCCCCTTTTAGGCTTTACCTCGTCCTGAAGCACCACACAGGGAACATGGGAAAACTTTTCCATGTATAAAAGCTTGTTTTCGATACCGGCAGCTATGTTCATATTGCCAAAGGAAATGATCAAAAAATCGAAATCCTCGAACTTTTCATAGTCATAAATGGACAGATACTGGTAGTCAAACTGCACCTGTACATCAGTCAGATCCCCTACGAAACTGACTGACTCCGTGCCCAAAAAGTACATGACATCCACAGGCTTGTCCTTGAAATAATCCTCAATGGCCGCCATCATGGCCCGGGGATGGACAAAATGCACGTTGCCCAAAAAAACTCCTATCTTCCATCTCTTGTCTGACATGGTATGATCCCCCTTTTACATAAAGTCTTCATAAGAAGCATCAGATGGCATGCGCCAGTCCCCCCTGGGCGACAGAGCCACCGTACCAACCTTGGGTCCGTCGGGTACACAGGACCTCTTGTACTGTGATGTAAAAAACCTCTTATAGAAAATGGTAAGCCACTTGTCGATGGTGGCCCCATCATAGGTATCCGAAAAAGCGATGCGCGCCAGCCTGTAGATCTTGTCCCTGTCCTGCCCCTGCCTGACCAGGTGATAGAGGAAAAAGTCATGAAGCTCGTAAGGCCCCACCAGATCTTCAGTCCGCTGGGCTATGGTGCCGTCATCCTCGGGAGGCAAAAGCTCCGGTGAAACCGGCGTATCCAAAACGTCGTACAATACGTCCTTTAGCTCCTCGTCACCGCAGGTGTCGGCGTAGTAGCCCACCAGATATCTCACTAAAGTCTTGGGAACGGAGGCGTTGACCCCGTACATGGACATGTGGTCACCGTTGTAGGTGGCCCATCCAAGGGCCAGCTCCGAAAGGTCACCGGTGCCCACCACTATGCCGCCGTTTTCATTGGCGATATCCATAAGGATCTGGGTGCGCTCCCTGGCCTGTGCGTTCTCGTAAGTCACGTTTTTATCAGCCATGTCATGGCCTATATCGGAAAAATGCTGCGTCACTGCATCCCTGATACTGATCTCCCGGCCGGTGACTTTTAGCTTTTCGATAAGTTTTATGGCGTTGTCATAGGTGCGGTCGGTGGTACCGAAGCCCGGCATGGTAACTGCAATGATACCCTTTCTGTCGAGTTTTAGTATGTCAAAGGCCCGTACAGTAACCAAAAGTGCCAAAGTAGAGTCGAGTCCTCCGGAGATGCCGATCACAGCGCATTTGCCATGGATGTGGGCGAGACGCTTTTTTAGGCCGTAGGCCTGGATCCCAAGTATCTCCTCGCATCTTTCGCTGCGCTTTTTTGTGTCATTTGGCACAAAGGGCATGGGATCCACAAATCTGGTGATCCCGGTGTCCTCCTCCTCAAGGGAAAACATCACCGTGAAGTGATCCTGTCTGGGCTCTGTGGTAAAAAATGTATTCATCTGGCGGCGGCGCGCAGAAAGGGTCTGCACATCGACCTCGGTGATAAGCGCCCCCAGTGTAAAGGGATCGCTCTCCAAAAGGATCCTGCCACCCTCGGCTATGATATCGTGACCGCTCATGACCGTATCGGTGGTGGACTCATCAAAGCCGGCTCCGGCGTAGATATAAGCCGCATATAATCTGGCTGAGGCATTTTCTATAAGCTGCCTCCTGTATGCACGCTTGCCCGTAAGCTCATCGCTGGCTGCAGGATTTACGATGACGGTGGCCCCTGCCATGGCGTGGCGCACTCCGGGATCGTCGGGAACCCAGGCGTCCTCACATATCTCCGCTGCCACCACAAGCTCCGGGATGACGTCGCAGGCAAAGAGGATATCCGTGCCCAAAACCGTAAGGCTGCCGTCGGGGAGGCTGATCCTCACCGGCTCCCTCATGCCCGGTGTAAACTGTCTGATCTCATAAAACTCTCCATAGGAAGGGATGTGGGTCTTTGGAACGAGGCCTAAGACGCTGCCACGTGAGATAGCGGCTGTAACATTGTAAAGCCTGTCACAGTATAAAAAGGGAAGCCCCACAAATACCAGACCGTTTTTATCCGCGGTATGCTCTGCTATATCCAAAAGCGCATCCAGCGCCGAGGATAAAAGTCTCTTTTGGTAGAAAAGATCGCCGCAGCTGTAGCCCGTGATGCAAAGCTCCGGGAAAACCACGATACGCGCCTTTTGTTCATCCATGGTAACATCAATGAGGCGCTTGATCTCCTTTGTATTTTCAGTGATTCCGGCAACCGTGACCCTGGGGGTGACGGCGGCAACCTTGATGAATCCGTCTTTCATTTATTTCCTCTTTTTTCAAAAAATGTAACTTATTAAGTATATCATTATTGGGATGCTGCTTCAAGCCATCAGCGAAATTCGGACCAGCTGTACTGGTTCATGTATTCCCCTGTGTAGTTCTCCATAAAATGCGGGTCGCTGTCAAGAGCCCTGTACAGGTCACAGGAGATCTTTTGGGGCACGATGGCGTAGGCATTGCGCTTTATGGATAGGATATCGTCACAGCCCGTCTCCTCTAATGTAGTCTTTATGTCTCTGGTAAGCTGTGAAAAATAGTTGGACAGCCTATCGGTATCCTCAAGCTCATCTTCCCATAGCACTGCCCGAAGCTGGGCGCCGGATACCACAGAACCCCTGCGGTCGATAAGATAAGCAAGCATCTCCTTGGTCTTTGTACGGCGAAACCTGATGGGCCGGCCGTCATAAAATGCCTCAAAGTCCCCGAAGCATCTGGCGGAAAAGCCCTTTTGCCTGGATACCACGGGATTGCGCAGATTATCAAGAGCCTCCCGGACATCCTCAGTCTTTGCCGGTTTTAGGATATAGCCGCTGACATAAAGCTTTAGGGCCTCAAGTGCATATCCCGGGTCTGCCGTCACTATTATGATATTGATGTAAGGTATGATGAGTTTTAGCTCCCTCGCCAGCTGGATCCCATTTTTTTTAGGCATGTTTATGTCTATAAAAAACACGTCGTAGGAGTCCTGCTTGCTGAGGAAATAGGCGTCATCCCCGTTGGTGGCCGTGTCGATGACAGCATGGTCGTCGATTTCGCGCACCACACCGGAAAGATCACGGATAGCCTCCGGCTCATCGTCGATGATCAGGTATTTCATTTTCTCTCCTCTTCCCTCCCGTCCGTCTCCCAATAACGGGTTCCCATGTAGGAAATTATAATAAAAAAGCGCCCTGTAATGCAAGCTAAAGGGCGAATTTTATAAGTTTTTCTATTTGTAAAAAAAAATATCGCCTCGCAGGGAATACGAGGCGATGGGGAGAGAGGAGTCCAGAAAATTATGAACTCATGCGTGAAGTATAACACGCGCTACCTTACAACAACCTTACAAATTCGGTGTTTTTGGGATTGTTTTTTTAAAAGTACAATTTGCAGTGGATTTTAGCGGGTTTTGAAGGCGGTTTATTGATCCCGAGTACCCTTGTTTGGCGGTCACGAGCGGTAGTCCGCATTTATGCTCACATATTCATGGGTCAGGTCGCAGCCCCAGGCTGTTGCCGAGGCATCTCCCATGTTCATCTCACAGATGGCAGTGACGTGATCCTCGGAAAGGATGCGTGTCGCCTCCTCTTCGTCAAAACCGGCTCCGTGGCCGTTTTCTGCAATTAGGATGGAGCCTGCGGCACTTTTAAAGGTAAGCCTAACCTTTACGGGATCAAAGTCCACCCCGGAATATCCGAGAGCACAGAGTATCCTGCCCCAGTTGGCGTCATGTCCGTAGATGGCTGCCTTTGTAAGGGATGAAGTGATCACGGACTTTGCCAGGATCTTTGCCTCATTTATTGTCCTTGCACCGTTGACCGTCACTTCGAAAAGCGCCGTGGCGCCCTCACCGTCTCCCGCCATCATCATGGCAAGCTTCTTTAATACTTCAAAAAGTGCTTCCTTGAAGACCTCATAGTCATTTGACTTCTCATTTATCTTTGGATTTTTCGCAAGACCGTTGGCAAGTACCACACAGGTGTCGTTTGTGGAGGTGTCTCCGTCCACGGATATCATGTTGAAAGTATCTTCAACAACCTCTGATAATGCACTTTGAAGCAGTTTTTTGTCAATATCTGCATCGGTGGTGACAAAGCAGAGCATGGTACACATATTTGGATGGATCATGCCGCTTCCCTTTGTCATGGCAGCTATGGTAACGGTCTGTCCGCCGATCTCAACCGTAGCTGCCGCCTCCTTGGGGATGGTGTCCGTGGTCATGATGGCTCTGGCCGCCAGATTGGCCGCTTCTCTGCTGTCAGAGAGTTTTTTTGACATAGCCTCTACTCCGGCTTCAAGCTTTTCTATGGGAAGCTGCATGCCTATGACGCCTGTTGAGGCAACCAGGATACCGTCGGAGCTGATATTATAAGCGGTATCGTCCCTGTTAATGGCCTTTGCGGCGGCATTTGATGTCATGCTCCACCCTTTAATGGCCTTTGCGGCGGCATCTGCAGTCTTTTGGCAGTATTCCATGCCCTCATCTCCCGTGCACGCATTGGCGATGCCTGCGTTTACCACCACGGCCCTTACCGGGGTGTCGGATGATGTGATCTTTTTATCCCAGATCACCGGAGCCGCCTTTACCACGTTTTTTGTGTAGGTGCCTGCTGTGACACAATCTGCCTCACTTACGATCATTGCCATATCGTCGCGGTCACGGTACTTGATCCCCGCTGCGGTATTAGCTGCGTAAAAACCTTTTGGAGCCGTCACTCCTCCATCGATCATAACCATTCTTTTGCCTCCTAAAATGGATCCTACTTATTAAATCTCGTTATATTTTCCTCGTTTAGCACAAAATCATACATATTCAGGTCATCCCTCTCGGTCCAGCCCTCGCCGTGCCAGAAGCTGTTGCCCAGTTCGTTGTGTTTAAAGGCCACAAGAGAAATTTTATTTACTTTTAACTTCTTAAGTTCCTGCATGCACCAGACCACCATCCTCTTTCCTATGCCTTGGCGACGAAAGTCCTCATGAACGCACACATGGTAAAAGCTGGCCCTGCGTCCGTCATGTCCACAGAGAATGGTTCCCACCACTCTGCCGTCGGTGGTTTCAGCCACCACACTGCAGCCCGGGTTCCTTTCTAAAAATTTAATCACGCCTTCATAAGAATCGTCCACGCTTCTGATACCGAAACCGTGAATGGTCTGCCACAGTGCATAGGCGCCTTCGTAGTCTTCAGTTTTAAACTCTCTGATTATTATATTATCCATTAATTTCCTCTCATTAAGATCCTTCGGGCTTCGCCCTCAGGATGACAACGGCTCCTTCTCAGAATAATGGCCCACTTGTCATTCTGAGCGCAGCGAAGAATCTACGGGAATACCGGCATCCCGGT
>CAMODS010000028.1 GCA_946611525.1 uncultured Lachnospiraceae bacterium
GTTTTAACTAAACTAACAGACTTGGATAATAAAGTCATAAATCATTCATTTACTGTAGATAAACCTGCTTATACACAAGTGAATCTTTCAATATCATTAAATGTATTAACCACATTACCGGATGATGACCTGCAAACAATGATACAAAAACAATTCGATGGTGGTTCATTCTACGAAATGGAATTCGATGGATTAAATATCAACCAATCAATCACAAAAGAAGATATAAAATCAGCATTACTAATACTCGATGATATTGCAGAAGTAACCAGTATAACATCAAATGATACAGAAGTAACAGAAATTACTCCATCCAATAATGGTGTATTACAATTAGGAACAGTGACTTTTAATCAAACAGAGGTATAATATTATGTCCATCCCTACGGTTATTGCTTTCAAGAACGGCGAGGTTTTGAACAAGTCGGTTGGACTCCAGAGCAAGGAGAGCCTTTTGGCACTTTTCAACTAGAAGATCCTTCGGGCTACGCCACCCAAAATACATGAAAGAGGCGATGCCCTTAGGCTTAAGCGAAGGATCTAAAGGAGCAACATATGGCAGAATTGAGAGGATTCGTAGATCACATCATCTACAGGAATCCCGAAAATGCATACAGTGTTCTGGTACTGATCCCGGAGGGGACAGTGGAGGATGAGGATTTATCCGGTGCAGATGAGATCACCTGCACCGGTATTTTTCCGTCTGTAACAGCCGGCGAGTCAGTGCAAATGACCGGTGATTTTGTGGAACATAAAAGCTACGGCAAGCAGTTTCTGATGAAAACCTACGAAGAGATCATTCCCCAGGGGCAGGAGGCCATAAAACGCTACCTGGGCTCCGGCGCCATAAAGGGAGTGGGAGAGGCTCTGGCTGCAAGGATAGTTAAAAAGTTCAAGGCGGATACACTGCGCATCATAGAACAGGAGCCGGAGAGGCTTTCAGAGGTAAAGGGGATCTCCGACCGTATGGCGGCGTCCATAGCAGATCAGGTAAACGAAAAGCGGGATATGCGGGATGCCATGATCTTTTTGGGACAGTACGGCATCAGTATGAGTCTGGCACTTCGCATATACCAGGAGTATGGCCCAAAGACTTATGGTATTATCAGGGAAAACCCATATCAGATGGCGGAGGACATCCCCAGGGTAGGCTTTAAGACTGCTGATGAGATAGCAAAAAAGGTGGGCATCAGTATCGATTCCAAATACCGTGTGGGTTGCGGGATACTCTATGCCCTCTCTGAAGCGGCAGGCCAGGGACATACCTGTCTGCCCATGGATGAGCTGGTTTATGAGGCGTCAATGCTGCTTTCGGTGTCCGGCGAGGATGTGGAAAACGGCGTCAGAAATCTTCTCATAGAGGGGAAACTAAAGGAACGCGATGGCTTTGTTTACCTTATGTCTTTTTATACCATGGAGGACAGGGCGGCAGGGCTTCTTTTGGGACTTTCAGAGCCTTTTGATGTATCCCCTTCTATAGTGGAAGCGGTGATATCCGATGTGGAAAGTGAGGAGAACATTACTCTTGATGAGGTCCAGCGTGAGGCTGTGATCTGTGCCGCAAAAAACGGCGTCAGCATACTCACGGGAGGTCCCGGTACAGGAAAGACTACCACCATCCGTGCAATGATCAGGTTCTTTGAAAGTCAGGAGAAAAGGGTTGAACTGGCAGCTCCCACGGGACGTGCTGCCAAGCGTATGTCTGAGGCCACGGACCATCCTGCCCGCACCATCCACAGGCTTTTGGAGGTTCACGCAGGTTCCATGGAGGACAGTGACAGGACCACGGTATCCCGCAGCATGTTTGACAAAAACGAGGACAATCCTCTTGAGACTGACGTTATTATCATTGACGAGATGTCCATGGTGGATATTTCCCTTATGTATGCGCTTTTAAAGGCAATACCCCGGGGGACCAGACTTGTGATGGTGGGGGATGAAAACCAGCTTCCAAGTGTAGGCCCCGGCAACGTGCTTTCCGATATGATATCCTCGGGAGCATTTTCTACCATCACTTTAAAAAAGATATTCAGACAAAAGGATCTAAGCGACATAGTATTGGCCGCCCATCAGGTGCAAAATGGCGAGGTGCCAAGGCTTGATAATGATTCCAAAGAGTTTTTTATCATAAAAAGAAACAACGCAGACCACATCATAGGCGTGGTAAAGGAACTGGTGGAAAAAAAGCTGCCGCCCTATGTCCACGCTTCATCCTATGACATACAGGTGCTGACACCTACCAGAAAGGGACTGGTGGGAGTGAGCCGTTTAAATGAGCTTATGCAAAGCTATCTGAACCCACATTCCGGGGACAAGGAAGAGTATGCCGGCACAGACGTTATCTTCCGCGAAGGGGATAAGGTGATGCAGATAAAAAACGATTACCAGCTGGAGTGGGAGATAACCGGCAGATACGGCATAGTCGTGGACTCGGGCACGGGGGTTTTTAATGGTGATATAGGCATTATAAAAAGAGTAGATAACGAAGGCCAGAAGCTTGTGGTGGAATATGAGGATGCAAAAAAGGTGGTCTATCCCTTTAAGAACACTGATGAACTGGAGCATGCCTACGCAGTGACCATACACAAGTCACAGGGGAGCGAGTACCCTGCAGTGGTGATCCCGCTTTTACCGGGAGCCAGGGCGCTGATGAACAGAAACCTGATATATACCGCCATCACCCGTGCAAAAAGCTGCGTGGTGCTGGTGGGAGATCCGGAGGTTTTTGTGGACATGATAAAGACTACCGATCAGAAAAAACGGTACTCAGGGCTTCTTGATCGTATAAATGAAAGGACTTAGGAAAGCTGCGTCCCATCTTTTTTGCAATGGATTTGTTGTAGAGCTTGATGCCGGGGGAGGTATTAAACTCCACACTGATCCTGCCGGGGTTTTTCCCGTGGTCAAGGATCTCTGCCGCCTGAAGGCCGGCTTTTTTCCCAATATCATAGTAATCGGGACACAGACACACAAGGGTGTTTTTCCCGATATTGATATCTCCGCCGATGGTGGGGATATTTTTTTTAACGGCTATCTTTGATATGAGACCCATGTCGTCTGCCAGGCCGCTCTCCGCCGGAATGTAGATGGCATCACAGTTTTTGCAGATGGATCGTACCTTCTTTTTGGTGACGTCGGACAGCTCATACATCACAGCATCGATACCGGCATCTGCCAGATAGGACTGCATGATGAGGCTTTGGTTGATGGAATAGATGTCATTTTTTTTATAAACTATGCCCAGGGTTTTTATGCCGGGGGTAACCTCTATGATGAGTGACAGCTGGTCGGCGATGTTGGGCATGCCGGTGACTCCGGTGATGTTTCGACCGGTGCGCAGATTCCAGTTTAAATCCGGGATATTGACGGCATCCTGGATATCTATGACATCGGTGGTGATAATGGGGATCTCATCTGTGGTGATGGCGGATCCCTTTAGGGCAGGGGTTCCGATGGTGAGTATCAGATCACTTTTTTCCCTAACAAAGGCGGATGCGATGGCAGCTCCGCTTTTGTCATTTGAAATATAGTCCCTGGTAAAGGTGACGCTGTCATCGGGGAGTTCCTGTGATAGCGCATCGGAAAAACCATCCATTATGATGTCACCGTATTCGCTGTCGTCGCTTTGGCATACGCCTATACGCCACATGACAGGATCTTTTTTCGACGATTCTTTGGATGAGGTGCTGCCGCAGCCGAAAAGACATACACTTATGGCACAAACAAGCAGCATCGCCAGGTATTTTTTATATGAAAATGTCATTTTAAGCTCCCAAATCTTCCTGTTTTTGGACATAATAGCACAAGTGTCATTTTTTGTCTAAATATGTTTGCGTTTGTTGGGAAAAAAGTATAAGATATCTGTATGTATAAAATTTTGATTGACAGTTGCGGGGAGTTTTTCCCCTATATGAGGGACGATGGACACTTTGTGAGCGTACCCCTGACCATAGATGTGGACGGATACAGTATTGTGGACGATGACAGCTTTGATCAGGCTGATTTTTTGCACAGAGCTGCCGAAAGCCCCAATGTACCAAAGTCAGCCTGTCCTTCTCCGGCCAATTATATCGAGGCCATGGAGGGAGCTGACCGTGTTTACGTTATCACACTTTCTTCCCAGCTTTCCGGTTCCTACAACAGCGCAGTGCTGGCCTCCAATCTATACAAGGAGGAGCATCCTTCAGCAGCGGTACACGTTTTTGATTCCAAGTCTGCCTCCATCGGCCAGACTCTTATCGGGGATCATGTTTACCACATGGAGCAGGAGGGCAGAGACTTTGAAGATATTGTAAAGGACACCGAGGCCTACATCGAGACCCAGCATACTTATTTTGTGCTGGAGAGTCTTGAGTCTCTCAAAAAGGCAGGGCGTCTTTCCGGGATAAAGTCTCTTATCGCATCCACTTTAAACATAAAGCCTGTTATGGGATCCACTCCCATAGGCTCTATCCAGCAGCTTGACAAGGGCCGCGGCATGAGAAAGGCTCTTGAAAAGATGGCTGACTGCATGGTGGCGGATGCCGGGGATACGTCAGACAAGATTCTGGCAATATCCCATTGTAATTGTCCCGACACGGCTGAAGTGTTAAAGAGCATGGTGTCGGAGAGAGGATCATACCGGGACATCATAGTGGTGGATACCAGGGGCATCAGTTCCCTGTACGCCTGCGACGGCGGTGTGATCATGGTGGTATAGGATGAGTTACGATGAAGTTGTTTCGGAGATAATGGGGCGTACCCGTTTTGGTAACAGACCGGGAGTGGAGGTCTCGGCAGAGCTTTTAAAAAAGCTTGGAAATCCTGAAAAAAAGCTTCGTATCATCCATGTGGCGGGGACCAACGGCAAGGGCTCCGTATGCTCATACATTTCATATACACTTATGGCCACCGGACACAGGACGGGGCTTTTTACATCTCCCCATATCCTTGATTACTGCGAGAGGATAAGGGTGGACGGGCAAGAGATATCCGAGGATGAGGTGGTGACGCTATATAAGCAGATAGATGCTTTGGGCGGGTCACCTACCATGTTTGATATCTCTTTTATTATGGCCATTTTGTACTTTGTAAAAATGGACTGCGAGTTTGCTGTCATAGAGACAGGATTAGGTGGCAGACTGGACTCCACCAACGGCATTTCCACGATCCCGGAGGTGTGTGTCATCACCTCCATCAGCAAGGATCACACCGAACTTTTGGGAGATACCATAGAAAGTATCGCCGCGGAAAAAGCGGGGATCATTAAGCCCGGCTGCGGTGTGGTTTTGGGAAAGATGCCGGATCGTGCCAGAGAGGTGATCCTAAAGCACTGCAGGCAGATCGGTGTCAGGACTGCTGTAGGCGTCGATGTGTCATTTTCCGATACTTTTGAAGAGAAAAACCATGCCACTGCCGGACTGGCCGTAGAGATGGTGGGAGTGGATCTAGAGGAGTATGAAAGGATAAGCCGTCGTTTCAGGGGAGTGCCCGGGCGGCTGGATGTCATATCGGAGGATCCCGTATTTATCTTGGATGGCGCCCACAATCCCGGGGCTGCCAAAGAGCTTTTGAGGGCATTAAAGCAGTTATACGAGGATAAAGAGTTCGTGTTTTTGATCGGAGCGCTCCATGGTCATGATGCGGCAGGAGTAATAAAACAGCTGCTACCCAAAGCAAAGCATTTTTTTACCGTGAGCATCAATGATCCGCGGGCATATACAGCTAAGGAGCTTTATGATATGGTGACTAAGGCGGCGGGTGAAGAAAAGGCTACTGCCTGTGACAGCCTTGATGAGGCCCTTTTAAAGCTTAAGGAGGATGCCAAGGCTACGGGATCTGTGGCGGTTGCCTGTGGATCCTTTTATCTGGTAGGGGAGATATTTGATGAGATTTAGTTCACGTCGTGAAGCACTGATGGTGCTGGGGCTCTCAGAGGGGGCCGGTGAGGAAGACGTAAAGTCGGCATATAAAAATCTGGTAAAGCTGTATCACCCCGATGTGAGGCCTGACGCGGCATCTGCCAGGCAGTATCAGGCGGTGTCCGAGGCGTATGAGTATCTGACGATCCATACCATCCCGGATGGCCAGGCAGTATGGGCTGCGGCAGGCGGCAATACCCCTGAAAATGCCGGGCATAGGATATTCGGCACCAAAGAAGAGCTTAACCGTATGAACATACGGATGAGGCAGCGCGAGGAATATGCCAGGCAGGAGAGCCGGGTGGACATAAACAAAAAGGCGAGGGCCGAGGAGCTTTCTAAAAAGGCCAGGCAGGCCAGGATGGACAAGGCTTTTGATGAGGCCATGGACAAGATCCATACCGAAAGGGCAGCAGAGGTGATGGCTCAGATAATTCAGGCATACCTTGAAAACGGAGAAGGGAAGTAAGCTTATCATGTCAGATAAAAAGGCAGTTTTTTTTGATATAGACGGCACTATATGGGATATCAAAAATGAGATCCCAAAGAGCACCATACTTGCGATCAAAAAGATGAGGGAGAATGGGCATCTGGCGTTTTTAAACAGTGGCAGATGCAGATCCTATATTTTTGCGGAGAATCTTTTGGATATCGGTTTTGACGGGATAGTCTCCGGCTGTGGCACCATGGTGGAGATAAACGGGCTGGTGAGATTCTATCACAGGATTAAAAGCCAGCAGGCCATCGATACGGTAAAAAAGGTGAGGGAATACGGCTTCAAACCCATTTTGGAAGGCAGATACGATCTATACATAGATATAGAGGACGAGTTCAAGGGGGATGCCTACTGCGAAAAACTCGTTGGTGAGATGGGGGACCGGATACTTCCCATCCGGAGGTACTGGGGAGAGTGGGAGATATCAAAGCTTTCCTGTGCCACCGATGGCTGTGATGTATATGCCTGCAGGGACGAGATGGCTGATGATTACGATTTTATGATCCACAACCCTGCGGTGGTGGAGATAGTGCCAAAGGGCTTTAACAAGGGTACCGGTATAAAAAAGGTTTGTGAGCTTATGGACATCGACATTGCCGACACCATTGCCTTTGGAGACAGCGCCAATGACCTGGATATGCTGGATGTGGCAGGGCTGGGTGTGGTCATGGGAAGTGGAAGTGACGTGGCCAAGGAGCATGCCGACCACATCACTACCGGGATCTATGAAAACGGTCTGGCTGAGGGACTTATCCACCTGGGACTGATATAGATAGCTACCCCTTTTTGGGCTTTCCCTTGAGGAAAACCGGCTGATGAGGTGTGGCAGGGGACAAATGAGGTGTATTACGATGCCATTTAATTTTTTCGCAGCAATATCAAGAATGAAATATATCAACCGATGGGCGCTGATGCGCAATTCCCGCGAGGAGAACCTCTCCGAGCACTCTATGGAGGTGGCTATGATAGCCCATGCACTCTGTACCATCGGCAATATGAGATTCGACAGACACTTGAATGCCGACAGGGCGGCAGTGGTGGGGATCTACCATGATGCTTCGGAGATCATCACCGGTGATATGCCCACTCCCGTAAAGTATTACAGCGAGGACATCAGGGATGCGTACAAAAAGGTGGAGGCAGTGGCAGAGTACAAGCTTTTAAACAAGCTGCCATCGGATCTTCGGGCTTCGTATGAGAAGGTTTTCTTTACCGACGATACCGAGGATGATATGTATATGCGTCGCCTGGTAAAGGCGGCGGACAAGCTCTCTGCATTGATAAAGTGCATTGAGGAGGAAAAGTCAGGCAATACAGAGTTTAAGACTGCAAAGGAAAGTACCGAAAAGGCGCTTTTTAAAATGAAAGAGGAGCTTCCTGAGGTGGCGGTCTTTATGGACGAGTTTTTGCCACCCTACGGCAAGACCCTGGACGAGCTGAGCTGACGAAGCTATCTTATATCAACTATCTGAAAAAAAGGAGGAAATATGGGCGGATTTTTTGCTTCATGTTTAAAAGAGGATTGTGTCTTTGATCTGTTTTTCGGAACAGACTATCATTCACATCTGGGCACCAGGAGAGCCGGAATGGCTGTCTTTGGAAAGGACGGCTTCAACCGTGCCATCCACAATATCGAAAACAGTCCTTTCCGTACCAAATTTGACAAGGATGTGGAGGAGATGGAGGGCAACATGGGTATCGGCGCCATCAGCGACTATGAACCCCAGCCCCTTATAGTCAGATCCCATCACGGAACTTTTGCCATAGTTACTGTTGGACGCATCAACAACATGGATCCGCTGGTAAACGATCTTTTAGTCCGTCCCGGCAACCAGTTTTTGGAGATGAGCGGTGGAGACATCAATGCTACTGAGCTGGTGGCCGCCCTCATAAATGAAAGGGACAATCTGGTGGACGGCCTTTTACATGCACAGGAAGTGATCGACGGATCAATGACCATGCTGCTTTTGACCCCGAAGGGGATATACCTCTCCAGAGACAGATATGGCCGCACGCCACTTGTAATCGGGAAAAAGGACGAGGGATACTGTGCCAGCTTTGAGGCCTTTGCTTATCTCAATTTGGGGTATGAAGATTATCGCGAGCTGGGCCCCGGCGAGATAGCGGTCATGACTCCCGAGGGAGTGACCACCTTGTCAAAGCCCGGCGAGAAGATGAAGATCTGTACCTTCCTCTGGGTGTATTACGGATATCCTGCATCTTCGTATGAGGGTGTATCCGTAGAGGGTATGCGTACCAGATGCGGAAGCCTTTTGGCAAGACGTGACGGCATGACGCAAAATGAGATAGATGCGGTGGCAGGAGTTCCCGACTCCGGTACAGCCCATGCGGTGGGCTATGCCAATGAATCCGGGGTACCTTTTTCCAGGCCCTTTATCAAATACACACCTACCTGGCCGAGATCATTCATGCCCACCATGCAGACAAAGCGGGATCTTATAGC
Organism: uncultured Lachnospiraceae bacterium; assembly: GCA_946611525.1. Classification (GTDB taxonomy): domain Bacteria; phylum Bacillota; class Clostridia; order Lachnospirales; family Lachnospiraceae; genus JAILEN01. Next base: position 8,861 of record CAMODS010000028.1, read on the forward strand.
AAAAATGAAGCTGATCCCGGTGCATGAGCTTATAGATCATAAGAGGCTTTTGCTCATAGATGACTCCATAGTCCGCGGCACACAGCTTCGCGAGACCACCGAGTTTTTATATCACAGCGGAGCCAGGGAGGTCCATGTGAGACCTGCGTGTCCCCCTATCATGTTTGGCTGCAAATATATAAACTTCTCCAGATCCACTTCGGAGATGGAACTTATCGCCAGACGCATCATTGCCAAAGAAGAGGGAACTGAGGTGGAGAGATCCGTGCTTACGGACTATGCCAACCCCGATTCAGACAGATATAAAAAGATGCTGGAGGGCATCTGCAATGAGATGGGCTTTACTTCTTTAAAGTTTAACAGACTGGATGACATGCTTGAGGCTGTAGGCATAGACAGGGATAAGCTTTGTACCTACTGCTGGAACGGCGAAGAATAAAGATTTCACAGGGCATTTTCGGATGCCCTGTTTTTTCCGCAAAAAGCAAAGCGCCCAACGAGGAGTAGGAGTCTCGTCAGGCACTAAGCTACTATGCACACCAAAACTAAGGCTAAATAGCGTTAACAATTAATCGGGAGAAGTAGTTTTCAGGAAGCTCCCGAATGGCCGCCCGGGCCTTTGTATATTCATTTCTGTTGATGGAGATCACGCATACCTCGGAGGCACCGCGATATTTGTTGCGGCGGAAGATAGGTATATGCCGGTATGCCTTGGAAAAAGAAATGGAATGATCTACCAGTATCTGTGATGTAAGCTTGACCGCACGATTGTTACTACTTTCGCAAAGCACAATACTCTTCTTGTAAGCAGTCTTGTCAAATTTGAGTTTTTTCTTCATTGCTCCCCTTTTGCCGGATAAGATCCGGCCTGCTCCCCTCATGAAATATGTATGGTAAGTTCTCTCTCTAAGGACTGTGCAACCTTTACCAGAAAATCCAGGCTGGGGTTGTATCGTCCACTCTCCATCCGGGAAATATTCGACTTTTTTGTGCCGCAGATCTCTGCGAGCTTTTCCTGTGTCAGGTGAGACTGTCTCCTGGCTGCCTTTACCTCAGCGGCCACACTGGCTCTGAGCTTTTCGGCAGAGGGCGGGATCTCATCCCCCGGATATCTCTTATTCATACACACACCACTAATATGTTACAGATCAAGTGAAAGTATCATGTATCAGTTCATCACTGATTGGCTCTCACAGTTGTTAGGTTATCATATATGATAACTTTTTGCAAGAGTTTTTTTTGTTGAATTTTTCCGGGCTAAATAGTATGATATATAGGCAATTATGCGGCTTTTATTAACTTTACGAGGATAAGGACATGCTCAAAAAATTTCTTTCGGTTTTGCTTGTATTTTTGATGGCGGTGGGGCTTTTTGCCGGATGTGTCAAAGTAGGTTCCGACGATGGCATCACTGACAAGACAGTCAGTATCGCTATACAGCCATCGGCGGCTTTTATACCTCTTTTCATAGCCAGAGAGAATGGCTGGATCGAGGATGAGCTGGAAGAATACGGAGTAAGTGTGGTCTGGTATGATTTTGAGTCCGGACCTTCCATGAATGAGTCCATTGGCAAGGGAGAGACTGATCTGGGGGTTATGGGTGATGTGCCCACGGTTTCCGCCATAGATTCGGGCCAGGAGCGAGAGGTGGTCGCCATTTCTGCTCAGGCTGCAGATTCCTATGCGGTTTTGGTTGGTGTTGACTCCGATATCAGTAGCCCCGCGGATCTGGCAGGGAAAAAGATAGCTACCACCATAGGTTCTACCGGTCACAATTTGGTACAAAAGTATTTGGCTTCCGGTGGCATTTCCCTTGATGACGTGGAACTGGTTGACAGCAATACATCCGACATGGCTTATATGCTCCGCAAGGGACAGGTGGACGCGGTAGCTCTGTGGGAGCCCAATGTCACCCGTATAGTTGATTCGGGTTCGGGCAGGATACTTGGCGTAGGATCCGATTGTGGACTTGCAGGTACCAACACCATAGTGGGACGCAAGGAATTTACACAGGCCAATCCCACTACTGTCAGGGTTATCTTAGAGCAGTACAAGCGGGCTGCGGATTCCCTGGATGATGTCCCTGCCTCTGTCTGGAAAAAGGTTGCCAGGTATCTAAGTCTTGATGAGTCGCAGGTTAAGGCTATTTTGCCAAAATACAATTATACAGTTGCTATCAGTCAGGAAGACATAGATGCATTGAATGATACCATCAGTTTCCTTAGCAGCATAGGTTCCATTGAGGAGTACGATATATCCTCCTATTGTAATGATTCTTATTTCAAGGCAGAATGATTGATGAGTGTTGATATTGATCGCACCCCTGGCGAGGATCTCGGCAGGGGTGATTATAACTATAAAAATAAAAAGCCTGAGCTTTTGCTACCGGCCGGCGATATGGAGACCCTTAGGGTGGCTTTTCATTTCGGCGCAGATGCCGTGTATCTGGGAGGGACGCGTTTTGGACTGAGGGCCAAGGCCGGTAATTTCTCCTCCGAAGAGATGAGAGAGGCCGTGGACTACGCCCATGATCTGGGTAAAAAGGTTTATGTTACCGTAAACATCTATGCCCATAACGGAGACCTTGATGGGTTGGCAGAGTACTTTAGAGAGCTTGATGATATCGGACCGGACGCGGTGCTTGTATCGGACCCGGGAGTTTTTATGATGGCCCGGGAGTATGCACCGCATATACCTATCCATATCAGTACCCAGGCCAACACCACCAACTATCAGGCGGCGCGGTTTTGGTATGATCAGGGAGCTACGAGGGTGGTGACCGCCAGAGAGCTTTCCCTTGAGGAGATAAGGGGACTTCGGACCCACATTCCGGAGGATATGGAGATAGAGAGTTTTGTTCACGGATCCATGTGCATATCATATTCCGGCAGGTGTCTGCTTTCCTCATATATGACAGGGCGGGATGCCAATCGTGGAGCCTGTACCCATCCCTGCAGATGGAAGTACCATCTCATGGAGGGCGCCCCGGAGGATATGACACCTGACTATGCGGTGGAGGAAGACAGTCGTCCCGGAGAGTATTTCCCGGTTGAGGAGGATGAGAGGGGGACATACATCTTTAGCTCCAGGGATATGGCCATGATAGGGTATATAGATGAGCTTATTGACGCCGGAG